>NZ_NFKB01000060.1:0-16601 GCF_002160175.1 Faecalibacterium sp. An192 | reverse complement strand
ATCCTTCGCGGCTGGCAGACCGTACTTACGCGACGTGACGCGTGGCTAGTATTCTAGGGCTATGCCCGCATATGAAAAACCCCCGGCTATGCCGGGGGATATTTATTGTGCCTGGTCGGGAGCGTCCTCCGCCATGTTGCTGAGGGCGTACTCAATGCACTGGATGATCAACTCGTTGCGTGATAAATCAAAGCGTGCGGCTTTGGTGTCCACTTCCTCCAGCAGCTTGGCCGGAATGCGCAGCGAGATGACCTCTTTCTCCGACTTTTTGGGGATAAATTTTCTCATGATGCGCTGTCCTCCTTGCTAAATAGTACCCTTTTTGATATGATAAAACTATATATTAGATAATGATATGTATTTTAGATATCAATAAAAGGCTGTAACTGCTGGAAAAGAGGTGCATCATGGAGAAAACAAGCAAAATCGCCCTGCACACAGGCAGGGCGGGGTCAGGGTTTGGGGGATTCGGGGCGGTCGTCTGCCATGTTGGCGAGAGCGTAGGCAATGCACTGGTTCAAAAACTGGTTGCGGGAGATGCCGATTTCGGCGGCCTTGTGGTTGATGAAATCCAGGGTGTCGGCGGGCAGACGGATGGAAACGTTTTCTTTTTCGTTGTTTTTGGGCACAAATTTCGACATACAAGCGGACCTCCTGACACCATTGTACTCGCTTGTGTATCGTAAATCTATATTTAAAAAATCGTTCACTTTTTAAGTACAAAAGAGAATGAACCAGGGATTCACACTGCCATGCAGAGGCCGAAGGGCCGGAGAGGAGATCGTATGTACCAGGAAAACGGGATGTATCAGGACGCCGCCAGCGAAGAAGTGATGCGCCGTGCCGCCTATGTCTACGCGATTTTGTGCGGCGACTATGACCGCCGCAGCCTGCCGCCGGAGGCGGAACGCATCGAGGACCTGTACGCCAAGGGCGCGCCGGTGGACCAGCTGTACGGCGAGATGATGGCCGCCTATGACCGGTTGTCCCAGCGGCTCCACCCCGGGGAGGAAGAGGACGAGGACGTGGAGGTGTTTTTCACCAATGCCCTGGCCATGTGTGAGTATATCGGGCTGAAAATGTATCGCTATGGGGATTATTATGCCCGCCACCCCGAGCAGTTCCCCAAAAAGGGCGCGTAAAGGCATAACCCGCCCCCGGCCGGCCCATACTGACCCCGAAAGGGGGCGCGGAATGTGTCCATGCGGCGGATTGCCGCCCTGTATGGGGCGCTGTTGGTGGGGTTTGCGGTGGTGGTGTGCCGGCTGTACCTGACGGCCAGCAATACCAGCTATGCGGCCCGGGCCGAGGGCCAGAGCAGCGTCACCCTCAGCCTGCCGGCCAAACGGGGCGGGTTTTATGATTGTGACGGCCTGCCCCTCACCGGCCTGGAACAAACCTGGTACGCCCTCTGCCTGCCGGGCGAGAGCAGTTATGTGCGGCTGTACGACGCGGCGGGCACCGAGAGCCAGGGCGAACTGTACCAGCGGCGGAACGCTGCGGCGCCCTTTTTGCTGCAGGTGAGCCGGGACGTGTCCGACCTGGGGCTGTATACCTATACGGTGCCCCGGCGCTATTGCACCGTTCCTTTGTGCCAGCACCTGATCGGCTATCTGGACGGGGACGGGAAGGGGGTGGCGGGACTGGAAGCCGCCCTGAATGACCTGCTGGCGGGCAGCCAGGCCCGGGACACCGTCACCTGTTCGGTCACGGGACAGGGGCGGCTGGTGGAGGGCGCCGAGCCGGTGTACACCCAGGCTGCCGGGGATGGGGCAGGGGTGCAGCTGACCATTTCCCGGCCGGTGCAGCGGGCGGTGGAGGCGGTGGCCGCCGAGACCATGACCAGCGGGTGTATTTTGGTGCTGGACGCCGCCACCGCCCAGGTGCGGGCCAGCGTCAGCCTGCCGGGCTATGACCCCGAGGACGTGTCGGCCAGCCTGGACGCGCCGGACAGCCCCTTTTTGGACCGGACCCTGGCCGCCTATGCGGTGGGTTCGGTGTTCAAGCCGGTGCTGGCGGCCGCCGCCATCGAGGCGGGGGAGGAGGACCTGGTGGTGGAATGCCCCGGCTATACGGTGGTGGATGGGCAGGTGTTCCGGTGCGCGTCGGGCACCGCCCACGGCACCGTGGACCTGGCCGCCGCCCTGGAAAAAAGCTGCAACGGCTATTTCATCCGGCTGGGCCAGGCCCTGGGGGCGGATGCGGTGCTGGAAGCCGCCGCCCGGCTGGGCTTTGGCCAGTCGGTGAGCGTGGCGGGAAGCCTGCGGGGCGCAGCGGGGGAGCTGCCCGAACGGGATACCCTGGACACCCCCGGCCAGCTGGCCAACTTCAGTTTCGGCCAGGGCCAGCTGCTGGCCACCCCGCTGCAGGTGGCCGCCATGATGAACGCCATCGCGGCGGACGGGGTCTACCGCACCCCGTCCTTTGTCCTTGCCACCCTGGATGAGTCCACCGGCCAGGTGAAGGAGAGCGTGCCCCCGCCGGCGGCCCGGCAGGTGTTTTCGGCGGACACCGCCCAAAAACTGCGGGAACTGCTGGCCGGCGTGGTCACCGAGGGCACCGGCCATGAGGGCGCGCCGGTCCATGGCGCCTCCGCCGGCAAGACCGGCACCGCCCAGACCGGCCAGTTCACCGCCGACGGCCAGGAAAAGATGAATCTGTGGTTTGCGGGGTTCTGCCCGGCGGATCAGCCCGCGTATACGGTGGTGGTGCTGCAGGACGGCCAGACCGATCCCGCCTGCTCCAGCGCCGCCATCTTCGGCCAGGTCTGCGAGGCCCTGTGGCTGCTGGAACAGTGAAAACCCGCCAAAACCTGTGCCGGGCGTCTTGCTTTTGGGCGCGGGTTGTGCTATTCTATAGAAGTATTTCCATGTAATTTTTCGGGCCCGGGCCACCGCCCGCCCCAACACGTAGTAAGGAGCGTTATACACATGACGGTTTACGAAATTGCCGGCGGCGTGATCCTGCTGGTCGTTGCAGTTGTCATCATCGTGCTGACCCTGCTGCAGCACACCCATGGCCAGGGCCTGGCCGGCGCCATCGGCGGCAATATGCAGAGCGCCAACAGCACCCGCCTGAGCCCGGCGGACCAGATGCTGGCCAAGATCACCCGGGTGGCCGGCGTGATTTTCTTCGTGGTGGCAATCGCCGCCTGCGTTCTGTCCAGCCGGTTGGGTTGAGACAGTAGAGGCCCCGCGGCAGAGCGGAGAGCTCAGACTGTCAAAAAAGTCCCGGCCGGACGACATGTGCGTACGGCCGGGACACCTACAGGGAAATTTGTCGCAGAGAGTGTGCGAGGCCGCAAGGCCGAGTGCGCGGTTCTGCGGCAAATTTTGTCCCCTGGGGGATATTAGGGACTGCGGAGCTGAGCCGCTGCCTGCGGCAGAAACAGGCGAAGCGGAGCAGGTGCCGCGGTCTGTCTTTTGCAAGGGCGCCGCGACGCCCGCCGCAAAAGCAGGGAACCGCAATCAAGGAATTTCTGTCACGCGCATGCGTGCAGAAATGGGTTCCCCCTAAAGCGTGTCGTTTTTCGACACGCTCGGCCCCGCGGCAGAGCGGGGCTGTTTTTGTGTCCGGCGTGTTTGCCGGGCAGGCAGCGCGTCCGCCCGAAGAAGCAGGCGGGCGCAGAAGGATGTGAAGGAGAGTAACAAAATCTATGGCAATGAGAGATAAAATGGAACGCGCCATTCAGATGCAGCCCTGCACGGTGCGGGATCTGAAGGCGAAATTCGGCGGCGACCGCGCCGCGGACCGCAAGGTGATGGACGCCCTGGACGAGCTGGTGCGGGAAGCCGTGGTCTGCCAGCGGGAGGGCGTGTTCTTCACCGTCCGTTCCGGCCGGAAGGACAAGGCCCTGCTGTGCAACGTGGTCAAGCTGGGCAAGACCTTCGGCTTTGTGATGCTGGAGGACGGCTCGGGAGATATTTTCATTCCGGGCCGCCTGATGAAGGGCGCCATGCCGGGGGACCGGGTCCTGGTGGAGAAGCTGGCCCATCCCCGTGTGGAGGGCAGCGACGAGGGCGAGATCCTGGCGGTGCTGGAGGAGAAGAACAGCCTGGTGGGCACCACCCGGCGGATCAGCGGCCGGCTGGTGTTCGTGCCGGATGACTGCCCGGCCATCTCGATGCAGATTCTGCGGGACAGCGAAGGCGGCGCCAAGGACGGCGACAAGGTGGCTGTGGAGATCCGCAGCCGCGGCATGCGGCAGGAGGACCACCGTGTGGCGGTGGTGATGCGGTTTGGTTCCAGCGATGAGGCCAAGCGCTGCGCCAAGGCCCTGCTGTACGCCCGGGACGTCCATGTCCGGTTCCCCGAGGAAGTGCGGGACGAGGCCAAGAAGCTGGAGGGCGCCACGGTATCCGAGGCGGAGGCCGCCGGCCGGATGGATCTGCGTGCCCTGCCGATTTTCACCATCGACAGCGCCGAGACCAAGGACATCGACGACGCCATCAGCCTGAACCAGACCCCCGACGGCTTCGAGCTGGGCGTGCATATCGCGGACGTGTCCAACTACGTCAAGCCGGGCACCGCCCTGGACAATGAGGCATTCAGCCGGGCCACCAGCGTCTACTACGCCGACCAGGTGGTGCCCATGCTGCCCAAGCAGCTGTCCAACGGCATCTGCAGCCTGAACGAGGGCGAGCTGCGCCTGGCCTTCTCCTGCCTGATGCATCTGGACAAGGCCGGCAAGCTGGTGGATTATAAGTTCGTCAAGTCGGTGATCCGCAGCCGGGTCAAGGGCGTGTACAGCGAGATCAACGCCCTGCTGGCCGGCACCGCCGACCGCGAGACCCAGTACAAGTACGCCGAGGTGGCCGCCCAGCTGCCCGCCATGAAGGCCCTGTACACCCTGCGGGCCGGCCTGCGCCGGGAGCGGGGCTGCATGGACATCGAGAGCGGCGAGGTCAAGCTGATTCTGGACGAGAACGGCCGCTGCATCGACGTCAAGAAGCGGGTTCAGGGCGAGAGCGAGGCCATGATCGAGGAGTTCATGCTGCTGGCCAACCAGTGCGCGGCCCACTTTGCCCGCACCAAGCAGGTGCCCTTTGTCTACCGCGTCCATGAGGAGCCCAACAGCGAAAAGCTGGAGCGGCTGCACACCCTGCTGCAGGCCTGCGGCATCAACGACCACTTCGCCAAGGAAGTCCCCGAACCCAAAGAGCTGTCCGCCATCCTGGAAGGGGTGAAGGGCACGCCCTATGAGAAGATCATCCACACCGGCCTGCTGCGCTGCATGTCCAAGGCGGAATATCAGGCCGAGCCCAAGGGGCATTACGGCCTGGTGCTGAAGGATTACGCCCACTTCACCAGCCCCATCCGGCGGTATCCGGACCTGGCCATCCACCGCATCCTCACCGCCATGCTGGGCGGCATGGACAAGGAGACCCTGACGGTGAGTTACAGCGACTTTGCCGAGAAGGTGAGCAAGCAGTCCAGCGCCCAGGAAGTGGTGGCCATGCAGATCGAGCGCCGCGCCGAGGACTGCTACAAAGCCGAATATGCCCGCGCCCACATCGGCGAACACCGGGAGGGCACCATTTCGGGCGTCACCCAGAAGGGCGTCTTTGTGGAGCTGGACAACGGCGTGGAGGGCTTTGTGCCGGTGGGCAGCCTGACCGCCACCGGCGCCCTGCTGACCGAGGGCGTCCGCCTGTCCGACCCTGTGTCGGGCAAGCAGTGGGCCCTGGGCGACCGCCTGATGATTACCATTGTCCGGGCCGACGTCAACCTGGGCAAGATCGACTTCGAAGCCGCTACCCCGGTTACTTTTTCGGAGAAAAAGTAACCAAGTTCCTTTTTCGAGAAAAAGGAACTAAAAAGCTTTTCACTGTGTACCATTAAGTTTCCGGGTCTCCGACACTTCCGCGGGACCGTTACGCTAAGGCTCGCTCCCGGCGTTTGGGGCTGTGCCCCGGTACGATGCAAACGGACTCAAAACCTGATTTTACGGGTCAGGTATAGCCAGCCTCTTTGGAAGGCTCCCGGGCTGCGCCCCGGTGAGTCCGAGATTTCAGATAGCCTGATTTTCTCGACCGGTACGCGCTGAAAACCTATAAAAATGCAGCAACTCTCGTCCTTTATTGGGCGGGGGTTGTTTTTGGTTTAGAGCCCCTGTCAGGGGCAGCCGAGCCGACCGCGTTCAGTGAACGAAACAGGGAGGCGAGGCTGGCGCAGCGCTCCAATTTTCACAAGGGCGCACCGCCGCCCGCTGGGAAAATTGGCTAAGCGCAAGAGGACAGGCCCACAGGCCGCAGGGGTTCCGCTATTGGGCGGTTGGGTGGGTTTAGATGATAAAAAGGGTATCACCTTGCAATTTCAAAGTCTGCGCCCTACAGCACCAAAAGACTCACCGACCCGCCAGCCCGCCAAAGCGGGCATGTGGTACCAATCGGAGCGGCGGGCAAAAGCCGTTAAGAAAAAACCGGGCCGTCTTTTGTAAGCGCTCAAAGTTTTAACGGGCCAAGGCCGTCGTGTTTTTTTAGGCTTTTGCCCAGAGCGACCACTTTATCTGGGTCCAGGGGTCTCCCCTGGTCGTTAGGGAGGGTAGGGAGTCCAGAGGGGGTAGGGAGGGGGAGTCGAAACCCCCTCCCTCCCCCTCTGGGCCTAGCGCAGCGAATGAAAAGGAAAAGAAATAGAGTGTTAAAGGTGGGGCGGCAAAGCACAAGAAAACCACCCCTCCCTCCTCCGGGTTGCCGTTGCCCAAATTTTCTGCGCCGAACGCGGCCTCCGCAACGGTATATTTCACCCTTTCCACCCTCTGGCACCTTCTGTCCATGTATCCATCCCGCCCCGAACTTGAAAAAAGACGGTGAAACTGTGACTGTTTACTACATTTTCGGGGAAAAGAGGTTGCATTTTTGAGCGCTTTGGTTTATACTCTGAATGAGATGCCCTCGGGCTGGAAAGCCTTTCCGGGCCGGTCTCAGAGAGGAGAAAACGCAGTTGAAAGGTCTGTACAAAGTGCTGGAAGATCTGGTCTGGCTCACCCAGCTGGGCCTGACCATGCTGCTGCCCCTGGTCATGTGCCTGGGGGGCTGCTGGTGGGCCGTGACCCGGTGGGGCTGGCCCATGTGGCTGTATCTGCCGGCGGTTTTGCTGGGCCTGGCGGCCGGCGGGCAGAACTTTTGGGTGTTTGCCCGGGGCCGGCTGCGCCGCGCCCAAAAAGACCAGAATCGCCGCGTCGGCTTCAATCAGCACGAATAATTTGCCGCCGCGGCCCCAATCATTGTGACAGGAGGTCTGCTTTCATCATGAAACTGCAGCCGGAATCCAAAAAGGAACTGAAACGCATCACAGGGGGAACCGCCCTGTGCACCGCCGCTATGTGGGTGCTGTTCGCAGCGTTCCATGTGGTGAACTGGGTCCCCTTCGACAGCACGGTGGTGCTGGGCGGGATCATTGGCGCGGCGGTGGCGGTGGGCAATTTTGCCGGCATCTGCCTGATGGTCCAGAAAGTCGTGGACGAGAAGGACGAGGACCGCCGCAAAATGATGCTCAAGGTCTCCTACAACGTCCGGATGCTGGTCCAGGCCGTGTGGGTGGTCATCGCCATCGCGTCGCCCTGGTTCCAGCCCTTCGCCAGCGTGCTGCCGCTGTTTTTCCCCCGCATCACCATCTACTACCTGCAAATAACCGGCAAGTATCAGCCCGCAAAGCCCCGCCCGCAGCCCGAGGTCTCGGTGGATGACCCCGACGGCGAGGCCCAGCCTGCCGACGACCCCGGCGTCAAAGGGGGTGAAACCTAAACAATGGAACTGAACGGCGCAAAAATCCTCTTTACCATCCACACCAATATCCCGGTCCTGGGGGATTTCAAGATTTCCCAGACCCTGGTGATGACCTGGATCGTCATGGCCCTGCTGTCGGGGCTGGCGTTCTGGCTGGGACATAACCTCCAGCTGGAGAACGTCTCCAAGCGTCAGGCGGTGGCTGAGCTGGTGGTGGAGCGGCTGGAACAGTTCGTCCACGACAACATGGGTTACCACTTCAACCAGTATATCCCTCTGGTGGGCGCCATCTTCGCCTTGAGCGTGGGATGCAACCTCATCAGCGTCCTGGGCTTCTGGAGCCCCACCGCCGACCTGAACACCGAGCTGGCCTGGGCCGTGGTGGTGTTTATCCTGATTACCTACCACAAGATCAAGGCCAGCGGCATCCTGGGCTACCTGCGCGGGTACCTGGACCCCGTCTTCCTGATGGCCCCCATCAACGTCATCTCGGAGCTGGCCACCCCCGTCAGCATGGCCTGCCGTCACTTCGGCAACATCCTGTCCGGCACAGTTATCTCCACCCTGCTGTACTGGGCACTGGCCAGCCTGAGCCATGTGGTGTTCGGCGCCCTGCCGGGCATCCTCAGTCAGCTGCAGCTGTTCCAGATCGGCATCCCGGCCTTTACGGGCCTGTATTTCGACTGGTTCGGCGGCTGCATTCAGGCCTTCATCTTCTGCACCCTGACCACCATCTTTATCAAACAGGCCGCCGGCGAGGACTGAGTTTGATCCTTGCCGCCCCAAACAATTTTTAGGAGGACAACAACTATGACTGAGTTTCAATTTCTGGCCCGTGGTATCGCTCTGGCAGGCTGCGGCATCGGCGCCGGCTGCGCGCTGATCGCCGGCATCGGCCCTGGTATCGGCGAAGGCAACGCCGCCGCCGCTGCCTGTGAGGCCGTCGGCCGTCAGCCCGAGTGCAAGAGCGAAGTCACCAGCACCCTGATCCTGGGCGTCGCTCTGGCCGAGACCACCGGTATTTACGGCTTCGTCACCGGCCTGCTGCTGATCTTCCTGGCTCCCGGCATGTTCATGAACTACCTGAAGTAAGCGTTTCTCTTACGGACACATCCAACGGAAAGGAGGGAAACGCGGATGTATAATGCATTGATTACGCTGGACGGGTGGACCTTTCTGGCGCAGATCTGCAACCTGATGATCCAACTTTTCATCTTCAAAAAGCTGCTGCTGGAGCCTGTGCGCAAGGTGATTGCCCAGCGCAAGGCCAAGGCCGACAGCCAGATTGAGGAGGCCCGCCAGCTGCGGGCCGAGGCCGAGGCCATGAAGGCGGAGTACGAGGCGAATATGCGTTCGGCCCGCGCCGAGGCCAACCAGATTGTGGCCGCTGCCCAGAAGACCGCCGCCGCCCGCAGCGAAGAGATGCTGAACGAGGCCCGCACCCAGGCTGCCGCCCTCAAGCAGAAGGCGGAGGCCGACATCGCCCAGGAGCGCCGCAAGGCTGTGAATGAGGTCAAGGATGAGATCGGCGGCATGGCCATCGAGATCGCCTCCAAAGTGGTGGAGCGCGAGATCCGGGAGGCCGACCACAAGGCCCTCATCGACGAATTTATCCAGAACGTGGGTGAAGCATCATGACCGAGTTCGCAAAAATGTACGGCGGCAGCCTGTATGAGCTGGCGGCAGAGGAGAGGGCGGACGAACGCATCCTGACCGAGCTGGACCAGTGCCGGGCTCTGCTGGTGGAAAACCCCGACTACCTGCGCCTGCTCAGCACCCCCAGCCTCCCCAAAAAGGAGCGCTGCGGCCTGCTGGATGAGGCGCTGCGGGGGGAGGTCCACCCCTATCTGCTGAACTTTTTGAAGATCCTGTGCGAGCGGGGCCAGCTGCGGCAGCTGGGCGACTGTGCCCGGGCCTACCGCCTGCGGTACAACGCCGACCATGGGATTCTGGAGGCCACCGCGGTTTCGGCCGTGGCCCTCACTGCGGACCAGGCCGCCCGCCTGCGCCAGAAGCTGGAGGCGGTCACCGGCAAAACCATCGACCTGCAATGCAGGGTTGACCCGGGGGTGTTGGGCGGCATCCGGCTGGACATGGACGGCACCGAGCTGGACGGCACGGTGAAGAACCGGCTGTCCGGCCTGCGCACCAGCATCGCCTCCGCCGCCCTGTGACAAGACCTTCCACCCTGAAAATCACAAAGAATTGAGTGGTGAACAGACAACAATGCAACTGAAGCCTGAGGAGATATCAAAGATCATTCGCGCCCAGATCAAACACTATGAGACCGTCATCGAGCAGAGCGAGATCGGCACGGTCATCATGGTGGGCGACGGCATCGCCCATGCCAGCGGCCTGGAGAAGTGCATGGCCGGCGAGCTGCTGCTGTTTGAGAACGGCGAGTATGGCATGGCCCAGAACCTGGAGGAGAACACGGTTTCCATCGTGCTTCTGGGCTCGGACGTGGGCATCAAGGAAGGTGGCACCGTCAAGCGCACCGGCAAGGTGGTTTCGGTGCCGGTGGGCGAGGGGATGATTGGCCGCGTGGTCAACGCCCTGGGCCAGCCCATCGACGGCGCCGGCCCCATTGAGGCCGCCGAATACCGTCCCATCGAGAGCCCCGCCCCCGGCATCATCGACCGCCAGCCGGTCAAGGAACCCCTCCAGACCGGCATCAAGGCCATCGACTCCATGATCCCCATCGGCCGCGGCCAGCGCGAGCTGATCATCGGCGACCGCCAGACCGGCAAGACCACCATCGCCGCCGATACCATCATCAACCAGAAGGGCAAGGACGTCATCTGCATCTACGTGGCCATCGGCCAGAAGCGTTCCACCGTGGCCAACCTGGTCCAGAGCCTCACCGAGGCCGGGGCCATGAGCTACACCATCGTGGTGTCGGCCACCGCCAGCGAGCTGAGCCCCCTGCAGTATATCGCCCCCTATTCCGGCTGCGCCATGGGCGAATACTTCATGAACAAGGGCAAACACGCCCTCATCATTTACGATGACCTGTCCAAGCACGCAGTGGCCTACCGTGCCCTGTCCCTGCTGATCCGGCGTCCCCCGGGACGTGAGGCCTACCCCGGCGACGTCTTCTATCTGCACAGCCGTCTGCTGGAGCGCGCCGCCAAACTGTCCGACGCCAAGGGCGGCGGCAGCCTGACGGCCCTGCCCATCATCGAGACCCAGGCGGGCGACGTGTCCGCCTACATTCCCACCAACGTCATCTCCATCACCGACGGCCAGATCTTCCTGGAGACCGAGCTGTTCCACTCCGGCGTCATGCCGGCCGTGAACCCCGGCATTTCGGTCTCCCGCGTCGGCGGCAACGCCCAGATCAAGGCCATGAAGAAGGTGGCCGGCACCCTGAAGCTGATCTACTCCCAGTACCGGGAGCTGCAGTCCTTCGCCCAGTTCGGCTCCGACCTGGACGCCGACACCAAGGCCCGCCTGGCCCAGGGCGAGCGCATTGTGGAGGTGCTCAAGCAGAACCGTTCGGCCCCCGTGCCGGTGGAAAAACAGGTGGCCATCCTCTACGCCACCATCCACGACTACCTCACCGAGGTGAAGGTGGCCGACGTGTCCACCTATGAGCGGGACCTGTACGAGTACCTGGACAACAACGCCGAGGGCGCCGCGGTCATGGAGACCGTCCGCACCACCGGCAACCTGGACAAGGACACCGAGGAAAAGCTGAAGGCCATCCTCACCGCCTTCACCGGCGAGTTCGTCAAGGCACATTGATAGGAAGGAGGCGTGTTGCGCATGGCAAGCTCCATGAAGGACATTAAGCTGCGCATCAAAAGCGTAGAAAGCACCATGCAGATCACCAAAGCGATGGAGCTGGTGGCCTCCTCCAAAATGCGCCGTGCGAAGGAGCGGGTGGAACACAGCCGCCCCTATTTCGAGACGTTGTATGAGACCCTGACCAAGATTGCCGCCGCCGACCCCCGGGCCCAGAAGGGCTATCTGCGGCGGCAGGCGGGCAGCGGCCGGACCCTGCTGATCGTGATTGCAGGCGACCGCGGCCTGGCCGGCGGCTACAACGCCAATATCTTCAAGCTGGCGGCCGAGCAGGAAGAAAACCCCCTGATCCTGCCCATCGGCAAGCGCTCGGCGGAATACTTCGCCCACCACGGTGCGGAGCTGTTCACCCGGGAAGTGCTGCCGGCGGCGGACGTGTCGGTGGGCGACTGCTTCCAGCTGTCGCGCCAGATCATCCGGGGCTTTTTGGACGGGAAGTACGACGCGGTGAAGATCTGCTACACCCGTTTTGACTCCATGATGACCCAGACCGCCAGCGTGGTGGAGGTGCTGCCCCTGACCATCTCTCCCACCGAGGAGCAGAAGGCGGAGGCCCGCCGCAGCCAGATCCTGTATAAGCCCAGCTGTGAGGAAGTATTCCGGGCCATCATCCCCGAATATGTGGCCGGCACCGTCTACGGCGCACTGTGCGAGAGCGTGGCCAGCGAGCTGGCCGCCCGCCGCACCGCCATGGACGCCGCCACCAAGAACGCGTCCGAGATGATCGAAAACCTCAATCTGTATTACAACCGCGCCCGTCAGGCCGCCATCACCCAGGAAATCACCGAGATCGTGGCAGGCGCAGAAATGTAAAGATTCATTGTAAAAGTAAGGAGTTGTAGCCTATGTCCGAAAAACATATCGGCAAGGTGATCCAGGTCATTGGCCCCGTGCTGGATATCCGGTTCAAGGATAACGAGCTGCCGGAGCTGCTCAGCGCCATCGAGATCGACAACCACGGCCAGAAGCTGGTGGTGGAGGTGGCGCAGCTGACCGGCGACAATGTGGCCCGCTGCATTGCCATGAGCAGCACCGACGGCCTGGTCCGCGGGACCGAGGCTGTGGACACCGGCGAGCCCATCAAGGTGCCGGTGGGCGAGGGATGCCTGGGCCGAGTCTTCAACCTGCTGGGCCAGCCCATTGACAACAAGCCCGCCCCCGAGGCGGAGGCCTGGCTGCCCATCCACCGCCCCGCCCCCAGCTATGAGGAACAGCAGTCCACCACCGAGATCCTGGAGACCGGCATCAAGGTCGTGGACCTGATCTGCCCCTACGCCAAGGGCGGCAAGATCGGCCTGTTCGGCGGCGCCGGCGTCGGCAAGACGGTTCTGATCCAGGAGCTGATCTACAACATTGCCACCGAGCACAACGGCTATTCGGTGTTCACCGGCGTGGGCGAGCGCACCCGTGAGGGCAACGACCTGTACGGCGAAATGACCGAGAGCGGCGTCATCAACAAGACGGCCCTGGTCTACGGCCAGATGAACGAGCCGCCGGGAGCCCGTATGCGGGTGGCCCTGTCGGGCCTGACCATGGCGGAATACTTCCGCGACGTCAAGAACCAGGACGTGCTGCTGTTCATCGACAACATTTTCCGCTTCACCCAGGCGGGCAGTGAGGTGTCGGCTCTGCTGGGCCGCATGCCCTCGGCCGTCGGCTATCAGCCCACCCTGGCCACCGAGATGGGCGCCCTGCAGGAGCGCATCACCTCCACCCGCAAGGGTTCCATCACCTCGGTCCAGGCGGTCTACGTCCCTGCGGACGACCTGACCGACCCGGCCCCCGCCACCACCTTCACCCACCTGGACGCCACCACCGTTCTGAGCCGTGAGATTTCGTCCCAGGGCATCTACCCGGCGGTGGACCCGCTGGATTCCACCAGCCGTATCCTGAGCCCCGACGTGGTGGGCCAGGAGCACTATGAGGTGGCCCGCGCCGTCCAGAAGGTGCTGCAGCGCTATAAGGAGCTGCAGGACATCATCGCCATCATGGGCATGGACGAACTGAGCGAGGAGGACAAGCTGACGGTCAGCCGCGCCCGCAAGGTGCAGCGGTTCCTGTCCCAGAGCTTCCACGTGGCGGAACAGTTTACCGGCATGCCCGGCCAGTACGTGCCGCTGAAAGAGACGCTGCGGGGCTTCCGCATGATTCTGAACGGCGAGTGCGACGCCCTGCCCGAGAGTGCGTTCCTGTTCGCGGGCACCATCGACGACGTCTTCGCCAAGGCAAAGAAAGGGTAAACCATGACGACCTTTCATCTGACGGTGGTCACGCCGGACGGCTGCGCCTTTGAGGGCGAGGCCGAGCGTGTGGTCTGCCGGGCCATCGACGGGGATCTGGCCATCCTGGCCCGCCACGGGGATTATTGTACGGCCCTGGGCATGGGCGAGGCCCATATCATCCTGCCGGACGGCCAGCGGCGCCGTGCCGCCTGCATGGGCGGCATGCTGACGGTGCTGGACGGCGAGGTCCGCCTGGTGGCCACCACCTGGGAATGGGTGGAGGAGATCGACCAGGCCCGTGCCGAGGCGTCCAAGCGGCGTGCCGAGGAGATCCTGGCCCAGAAGAACCTGTCCGAACAGGAGTACGAGCTGGCCCAGGCCCGGCTCAAGCGCGCCCTGGTGCGCACCTCCATCCAGAAATAACCCGCCCCGGCCCATCCTTTTTCGAGAAAAAGGATGCAAAAAGCTTTTCACCTGGTACCGCTGACTGCTGTAATCTTCACCAGGCCCTGCCGGCGGTCAGGTTTCAGCCTCTTTATCAGGCTCCCGGCCTGCGGCCCGGTGAGTCCAAAGTCTGGTAAAACCTGAGTTTCCTCACCGGCACGCTCTGAAAACCTATAAGTAAAAACAACCCCCGTCCATCCTCTGGACAGGGGTTGTTTTTGGTTGTTCTGATGCAGCGGCCAACAATCCCTTGAAGCCTCCCTGCACCAAAAAATCCCCGTCCGGAAAGGTGTACTTTACCGAACAGCCCAAAAGAGGCAATTTGCATTTTTGACCGAATTGATATTAGGTCATTTTTCTGGTATAATTTTTACATGACAGATGTCTAAACACCCCCGTTCGGAAAAGTACACCTTTCCGAACGGACAAACCAAAGGAGGAAACCATCATGCTTGCGAAAAAAGTCACAGCGCTGCTTGTGTCGGCGGCGCTGGTCCTGGCTTTGCTGGCAGGCTGCGGGGGAGGACAGCAGTCCGTCGCCCGCACCCTGCTGAACCTGCTGGACGGCAAATACACCAATGTCTCGGTGGAGATGGACTCTGAGCTGGAAGCCGACCTGCGCCAGGCGGTCCGTGGAGCCGAAACCAAAGCGGAAATCCGCGCCGCCCTGGAAAACATTCTGGGCCCGGGCATCAGCTTCCAGCTTCTGGGGGACGGCCAGAAAGGGGACACCGCCTGGAACCTGATTCTCTACCCCGGCTCGGACCCCGACGCCGCGGGCCGGTCGGGCTTTGTCGAGTGGAACAAGGTCTTTTCCGCTCTGCCCAAAGACGGCCAGTACACCGCCCAGGTCGCCATGATCGAGACCGACAACGGCTACGCCCTTCTGGTCCAGGCCACCGTGGACAGGGCCGGCAGCCGGGACGATGACAATGACGACGACGAGCCGGAGGAACCCAAGGAGCCTTATAAGGTGACCGTGGACGAGAGCGGCACCGTCACCGCCGTCACCGTTGGCACCTCCGAGGGTCTGAACTATATCTTTTCGGGCACTGGCAGTAGTACCAGCGGGAATGAGCAAGAGAAGCAGGCCCTGGAAACCGCCCGCAACAGTGGTTTTGAGGGTGTCACCATCACCCTGTCGGCAGGCCAAACCTACACCGTCGACACCTCCAGCGCCCCCCTGGCTGAGACCTTTAAAGGCACGCTGACCAGCGAGGCCAGCAAGGCCCAAATCACCCTTTCCGGCGACGGCGGCTATGGTCTGTTTAACCAGATAGAGACCGGCGGCACCGTTGAAAATATCCGTATCAACGTAAAGGGCAACATCTCCCAAGGCTACGATAATGGTTGGAATTACTTTTGGGCCGGCGCGGTGGCGGGCTACAATAAAGGCACCATCACTGGCTGCCATGTGACCATAGACAACGACAAATCCATCACAGGCGACACCGCCGGCGGCATCGTGGGCTGGAATGAAAACGAAATCAGCGACTGCACCGTCACCGGCGGCACAATCCAGGCCGCAAGCAACGACCAGTCCCACGCCGGCGGCATTGTGGGCTACAACAAGAACGGCACCATCGAGGGCAGCTGCACAGTGAAAGATACCAGCGTCTCCGCCACGAGCACCAGCAGCAACGCCAACGCCGGCGGCCTGGTGGGGCAGAGTTACGGCCAATCCAAGAGCATCACCGTGAACGGCTGCTACACCGGCGGCGGAACCATCTCCGCCACGAGCACCAGCTTTGCCAACGCCGGCGGCCTGGTGGGAAACAACGGCACCAGCTCCGGCGGTAGCGCTAAGGTGACCGGCAGCTACACCGGCAGAGGCACCATCTCCGCCACGAGCAACAGCTACGCCTTCGCCGGCGGTCTGGTGGGGCACAACAGCGAGGGCACCGTAAGCGCCATCTATAGCGGCAGCAGCCAGATCGAAGCCAAGGCCAAGAACGCCAATGGCGACTACAACATCGCCTCTGTGGTCAAAGCTGACACCGACACAGACGACAATGCCTTCGCCGGCACCGGGATCGGCTATGACCAAACTAAGTGGGGCCCCGTCGCCGCCACTGAACTCCCTTGGCCCAAAACCTAACCCCCGCGCGGCTGTCCCCATAGAACTCTAAACCAAAAACAACCCCCGCCCGGATCAGTAGGGTGGGGGCTTTGTTATGGTTTTTCAGTGCGTACCGGGCCGCCTTGCCTTTAACACGTCTTTTCTTTTTCCTTTTTGTTCGCTCCGCTGGGGCCAGAGGGGGAGGGAGGGCGTTTCGACTCGCCCTCCCTACCTCCGGGTTGCCGTTACCCAAATTTTCAGCGCGGGGCGCTGCCCGCTTGAAAATTTGGACGGCTGCCCCTGCTCCGCCTCGGCTGTATCTGCCGCAGGCAGCGCCTCGGC
>NZ_NFKB01000006.1:0-94477 GCF_002160175.1 Faecalibacterium sp. An192 | reverse complement strand
CACCCGCCCTCAGCGGTATCCCCCGCGGCTGCGCCGCCGCCCCCGGTCGGGGGCTGGGTACCATGGGCGGAGCAGTGGAAAGGCAGGGCGGGGGAGGTACCGCACGGTTTAGAGGAGCCCCCCATCCGGCCCTGCGGGCCACCTTCCCCGATGGGGAAGGGTGTACCACGACGCCCGGCGGAATCCGGGAGGCTGGAAGGTACCGCATGGTCTAGCGGAATCCCCCATCCGGCCCTGCGGGCCACCTTCCCCGATGGGGAAGGGCGTACCACGACGCCCGGCGGAAACCGGGAAGCTGGGAGGTACCGCACGGTTTAGAGGAATCCCCCCTCTGTCGCCTGCGGCGACAGCTCCCCCGATGGGGGAGCGAGCCCGCCTCGTCCCGGACAGCCCGGCAGGCCGCCGCAAGGAACAGCCACGACAGAGGCAGAAACAGGGCCTCAGAGCCGCCTGCCGGCCGAAATAAGGGAACAACACACCTTTCCATCAAAACCAAACACAAAGCCCCGTCTCCTGTCAGGAGACGGGGCTTTGCTTGCTATGGGGAAGGTAAGATTCTTATATGGATGGCCTGCATCACCAGAACCAATACCTCTTCTTTACCACGATATACACCACCACGATGGCCAGCAGGGCCGCGCCTGCGGCGATCATTGCGTAGATGTTTACGTGGACGAACGTCAATGTGTCGTTGGTCAGCAGATAACGGCCCGCCGTGTCGGTGGTGACCACGCTGTCGGAGTAGCTGTTCAGGTACTGCCACTGGTCGGTGGCGGTGTTGTACAGGTACAGGCGGCCATAGCTGGCGTTTTCACCGGTCATGGTCACGCTGACGGTGCAGGGCATGGCGCCGCCCTCGTTCAGGGTGAACTCCAGGCCGTTTTCCTCAGTGCTGGGGGTGAACACCACCGCGGTGTTGATGGTGTTCTGGGTGTTCCGGATATCGGTGCCCTTGATGGTCAGGATATAGCCCTCGCCGGTGATGTTCATGGTCTTGCCGGTGCGGCGGAGCGCGTTGAGCATCTCGGAGGTGATGAGGGGAATATCTGCCTGGTTCAGGTTGACAACCTCAATCTGGGCGTCGTTGATCTGCTGAATGATGGGATCATCCGAGACGGTTTCGCCGCTGGATGCGCCCCCTTCATCGGTTTCGGAGCCCGAACTGCTGGAGCTGCTGGATGCGCCGCCCCGGTTGACAATGACCGTCACCATGCTGGAGGAATCCCCGTTGGAAACGATGATGGAGGTGGAACCGGTGCCCACCGCCGTGACGGTGCCGCTGCCGGAGACGGTGGCCACGCTCTTGTCACTGGAGCGGAAGGTCAGGCCCTGGGGCGCGGTGGAAGGGGTCACGCTGCCGGTGATCTGGGCGGTTTCGCCGGGCTTGAGAACCAGATAGTTGGTGTTCAGGTGGATGCCGTCGGTGGGGATATAGACCTTCACGTTGATGGTGCGGACGATATCGCCGCAGGTGACGGTGATGGTGGCGCTGCCCTTGCCCACAGCCGTGACACGGCCGAAGTTGTTGACGCTGGCCACCGCCTCATTGGAGGAGGTGAAGGTCACGGTGGCGGTGGCGGCGGCCGAGCTGGGGCTCACCGACACCGAAATGGTGGCGGTATCGCCCAGGGCGATTTCCTCGGAGGAAATGGCCGCATCCATATCCGAAACCACCGTGGAGGGATCGGGTACAACGTTGATGTCGTAGTAGATGGTCACCCCGCCGGCGGTAGCCGAAACGCGGGTGGTGCCCACCGATGCGGCGCCGATCAGGCCGTCCTGGCCCACCTGGACAATGCTGATGTCCTCGGAGGCAAAGACCACGTCCTTGTCGGTGGCATTCTCGGGCATGACCGTGGGTTTCAGCTGCTGGGTGGTGCCCACCACCATCTCGGCGTCGTATTCGCCGGGCTCAATGCTCTCGACCTCCACCCGCTGAAACGGCCATTTGATGGAGGGCAAACTTACTGCGGCGGCAGGCATGGCCGCGCTGACTGTCAGGGCAGTCAGCAGCAGAATGGCCGACAGCCGTTTTGCAAAAAACTTCATGTTATACCTCGTTGCGGGCAGATTTAGGCAGCCAAACCGGGAGAGACCCGCTCTGCCCGCGGACCGGTGCCGGCGGGCAAAACCACCTACAGGGGGAATTTTCGGCGAGGGGGAGGACGGTTTGGGTCCTTCACCGCTCGCCGGAAATGCATGACATGGAATCGTACCGGATCAGCGCACCAGGACGCCCAGAGCCTCCAGCGCGTACTGGAAGTAGGTGACCTCGTCGTACTGGACGCGGGCGGTGACGCTCATACCGTTGGACAGGTCCACCTGGTCGCCGCTCTTGCTGATCAGGTAGGTGCTGTCGGGGCGGACGGTCACCTTGTAGAAGGAGGTGCCGTTGGAGGAGGTCACGTCGCTGTCGATGGCGGTGACGGTGCCGGTCAGGGTGCCGTAGGCGGTCTGGGCCAGGCCGGTGATGGCGATGGTGCAGGGATCGCCCACCTCGATCAGGGGACGGTCGCTGAGGCCGGCATAGGCCACGATCTCATAATCCGAGTTCTCGCTGGCGACGGTGGCCAGGACCGAACCCGCCGACAGAACCATGCCCACGCTGTAGGGAGTGTCCATGTGGATGACGCCGGAGGTGGGCGCGTAGATGTAGTAATCGTTGGCGCCGGTGCTCAGGGCATCCAGCTGGGACTGCAGGTTCTCGATGTTGGCCTGCACGTTGCTGACGTTCTGGGCCGCAGACTGCAGGGCCGAGTAGTAGATCTGCTCCAGCTCGCTCTGGTTCTGCTCCATCAGGGACTGGATCTGCGCCTCGGTGTAGCCGGCGGCGCGGTAGGCCGACGAGTCAAAGGTGTGCTGGGCAACCTGGCTCTGGTAGTTCTCGTACTGATAGTAGTAGGTCTGGTCGGCCGGGTCGCTCTCGCTGAAATAGTTGGTGTTGTCCTGGATGGACTGAATCAGCTTGTTGTACTGGGCCAGCTGGGTCTGGTAGATGGCCATCTGGTTTTCCAGCTGACTCTGCTGGATATCCAGGTCGGTGCTCTTGACGTGGGCAATCAGGTCGCCCTGCTCCACGTAGCTGCCCTCCGAGATATTCAGCTCGGTGATCTGGCCCGAATAAGAGGACATAATATAGGTCTTGTTGGCCGACTGGACGGTGCCCGACAGCTGGGCGATATAGATGCGGGGGGTCACGGTACTCCAGGCCACAAGGCCGATCATCAGCGCCGCCACAATCAGGATCAGAGCGTACCCGTAGGGGGGCAGCTTCTTCTCCATCATAATCCGGCGGTCCTGCAGATCGTACAGATTGGTGACACGAATGTTGGTCATAGGGTTATTCCTTTTCCATAAAGACGTCGACAACGCCTTCATCGTCGTCCTGATTGACAAAAATGCTGTACACGCTGCCCGAGAGCTGGATGTCATGCTCAAAAGCATAGATGTTCAGCTTCTGGGCGGCCAGGTCGTTGCGGTTCATGGGGCCCATAAAGCGGGCATACAGGCAATCCTTCACCCGCAGGACGGCGTCCATGTGGTACTGGGGGTCCAGGCGGGGAATCATCTGGTTGGCCTGGCGCAGCAGATACATCTGGGGCTCCGGATTGGGGCCCTTGGTGACCATAATGTGCTGCACCAGCGGTCCGATGGGCTGGGCGTTGTGACTGCGGACGAAGTTCTCCATCTGGGTCACAATCAGATTGATGTTGGCAAACTCCTCGGGCATGATGCGGCGGCTGAGCACGTTGGTGAGCTTGAGGGTTTTGCTTTCACTTACTTGAATTTCATGCATAATGATTCACCTGTTTTATTGTAGTGTATTGCCCCTGCACTTCGTCCCTCTGGCCGCACAGGCCGCGCCCGTCCGCCGCAAAGGGGGCGGGGCAGGGGCCATGCGGGGCGCAGCAGGCAAAAGCCGGCTGTGACCTTGGTTTGCTTAAACCGCTCACAGTCCGCTTTTGCCTGTCGCATCCACTGGGATGAAACAGACAAGTTTCAGGGAAAATTAGGTTACAAAAAAATAAGGTGCGCCAGGAGGGACTTGCCTCCTGGCACACCATAACGAGGCATTTTGATCTGCCCCAACCCCGTGGGGCGGGGTCAGACTAAAATACACTTGCAATCGAGATTAGAGCTGAAACACCAGCTTAGGCAACCTTCTCGCCATCGACACCGATGACACCAGACTGCTTCACCTTAGCATTGCCAATACCCAGAGTGTAGATAGCGGCCAGACCGCCACCGACCTGCAGCAGGGTATTGGGCAGATCCTTACCAGAGAAGGTATTGCCCAGGGCATCAATGATGCCACCGAACTGATAGTTGCTGCCAAAGGCAGTGCCCAGAACAGCACCAATAAACTGGCTCAGGAAGGTGTTGCCAACAATCTTGATCATGTTGGTGTTGAAGGTTTTCCAGTTTTCGCTGGTCATGACAGCGGGCAGAACGTTAGCGATCACGCCGCCGCCAGTGACATAAGTCAGCTCATCCTCTGCAATTACTGCGTAATTTGCAGGAAAGGTCATGATGAACCACCTTTCTTAAGTTAGAATGAATCTGACTTACAGAGCGCCCTTAACGCCCAGAACCTTATCGGTGTGCAGGGTCTTAGCATCGCCAGTGCCCAGGGTGTAGATAGCAGCCAGGCCGCCCAGAACGTTAGCAACGGTGTCGAAAGCGTTGTCCTTAACGTAGTAGTTGCCCTCCAGGGTGTCGCCCCAGTTGCTGAAGCTGAAGTTGCCGCCGAACAGGACGCCAACAGTGCTGCTCAGGAACTTGGTCATCGAGTAGTTGCCAACGATCTTGATCAGGTTGGTGTTGAAGGTCTTCCAGTTGCCCTCGTTCATGATGGGGGCGAAGCAGTCGATCAGAGCGCCGCCGTTAACGTAGGTCATTTCGTTCTCTGCGATAACAGAGTAGTTTGCAGGCATCATCATAATGAATTACTCCCTTCAAATGATTGAAACGAAAAAATGTGTCGATTGCCGGTCGGTTGCGCAACCGTCCGGAAACCATTTATGTAACCAGGTGCGCACCTGGTTGCACCGTCAATAGGTTATCGAGTCGTCATCATCCTCATCATCCGAGGCGGAGACTGTCTCAACAACCGGCTTGGGCTCTTCGCGCTTGCGGAAGATACCCTGCTGCAGGTTCCACAGAGCGTAATACTTGCCCTGCTTTGCCATCAGCTCATCGTGGGTGCCGCGCTCTGCAATGTGGCCTTCGTCCATGACGATAATCTCGTCACAGCCGCGCACAGTGGAAAGGCGGTGGGCGACAATCAGCATCGAGCGATCGGCCAGCTGGTTGTAGATCATGTCAAAAATGGCATTTTCTGTTGCAAAGTCGAGGTTGCTCGTGGATTCGTCCAAAATATAGAGGTTTGAGTTCTTCAGGAACGCACGGGCCAACGCAATGCGCTGCTTCTCACCGCCCGACAGGCCGTTGCCGGCTTCTTCCAGGTAGGTGTAATACTGCAGCGGCAGTTTGCGGATAAAGTCGTGTGCATCCGCCTTCTTGGCCGCCTCCTTGACCTCATCCACCGTCGCGTCAGGGCGCGAAATGCGGATATTGTCAAGAATGGTCTTGCTGAAAAGCTCAATGTTCTGCGGGACATAGGAGATAGCGCGGCGGACCGAGTCATTGGTGTACTCGTCCAGGTTCACGCCATTCACCCGGATCTCACCCGATTCCGGCTCATAATACTTGAGCAGCATCTTGGTGATGGTGGATTTGCCGCTGCCCGACGAACCGACCAGTGCCACCTTCTTCCCTGCGGGAATGGCGAAGGACACATGATCCAGTGCGGGGGTGCGGTTGCCGTAGCGGAAGGTCACATCGCGGAATTCGATGTCGCCCTCCATCCGTTCGAGGTCGGTGTGTTCCTGCTCGTCGGACTGCTCGGTCTCATAGTCCATGATCTCAGTCAGGCGCTTCATGGAAATGGAGGCTTCCTGGATCTGGAGCTGAAGATTGACAAGGTTGCTGACTGGGCTGGTAAAATAGCTGGACAGGGTACTGAACGCCATAAACGAACCCAGGGTCATATCTCCCTGCAGGACCTGCGAGATGCCGACGTAGGTGGTCAGCATGCTGAAGCCCGTGGAGATCAGAGTGGTAATCAGCGTCTGGGTGGTGGAGAGTTTGCTGGACCGGATGCTGATTTTCAGGCTCTTAATATATTCCCGTTCCAGCCGCTCCAGCTCGTTGTCCTCACCTGCGTTGCACTTGATGGTCTCGATGCCGCGCAGGCCCTCGATCATCTGGCTGTTCAGGATGGACGCCTGCTGCATCGTCTCTTCGTTGATCTTTTTGTAGGGACGCTTATACACCAGCACCAGCAGGATGCTGACCAGCGTCATGAACAAAGCGATGGAGAAGAGGGTGGCGTTCATCTTGAACAAGATGACGCCAGTGATGACAGCCATCGAGATATCCATAATCAAACTCAGCGCAACGCTGGTGAAGATGGATTTGATGGTGTTTGCGTCGGAGTAACGGGTGGTGATATCACCGGTCTTGCGTGTGGCAAAGAACTTCATGGGCAGCTTGTAGATGTGCCCAAAGTAGCCCAGCATCATCGGGATATCAATTTTAATGGACAGATGGACCAGAATCCACTGCCGCACGAAGGTGACAAGTGCAGAGGTTATGTTGACGACGCTGAACACCAGAACCAGTGTCAGCAGCAGGTTTTGCAGCCCGTAGGGGAGCACCTCGTCCATCAGGATCTTGTTGAAGAGGGAAGAGGCAATACCCAGGATGGTCAACAGAACCGAACTGAGAATCGCGTAGGCGAACAGCTTCTTCTGCGGCCAGAGAAGATTCACATACCGCTTGAAGATGCTGCCCTGTTCAACCTTGCCCGGCTGGAAATCAGCGGTGGGGTTGAGCAGCAGAAGAACGCCGGTAAAGTTCTTGTAGAACTCGTCGAGGGTCATCTTTTTCAGCTCGGTGGCCGGATCACCCACGACAACGTATTCTTTGTCCTTGTACTTTTTGCCGGTCTTTTCGGCTTCCTCCTTGGCGGAGTTCACATCCAGCATATGCTTGCGGCGTGCACCCTCGTCAGGGATGGTTGTCTTTTTGAATACGACCACAAAGTGGGTCAAGCCCTGGTCGGTAATCTCCTGCGCGATGCAGGGAAGAGAAAAGTCACTTAAGAAGTTCTCGCGATCAACCCGAACGGCAGCTGAGGTGAACCCCAGTTCGTTGGCAGCTTTCTGCAAGCCTACGAGGTTGGTGCCCTTCAGGTCTGTGCCCATCATGTCACGCAGCCGCGTGATCGTGATTTCCTTTTTGTAATGGAGGCACACCATTGCGAGGCAGGCAGCCGCGCAGTCTGTGGTGTCGTGCTGCCGCACATAAGTATAGCGCATAGATGGTTCCTTTACAAGAGATTCGCCCGGCGAACGCCATGGTCTCTTTACAATGTATTTTTATTTTGTTCACACGGGACTATGGACACATTCTATCATATTCTGCCCGAATTCACAAGAGGAAAATTGCTCCATCCTGTACGAATGTAGGTCAAAACACGGCTTTTCAGGCCCGCCCGGCATGAAACAAAAGGAGAAAACCCCTATAGCAGCACGCAGTCCTCTGCTTTGCCCTGCCCTGCGGAGAAACAGGACAAAGCAGAGGTCAGCTGCTATCAAAAGAAGGGAGCGCCTACCCTTTGATCAAGGTGCTGCGGCTTTAAGGCGCCTGCCGGCTCTTAAAGCTCATGTGTAGTTTACCACAATGCGACAGCTTCTTCAAGGGGCCAATGTTAAATTCAAGGAAAAAAACAGTGTTGTTTACGCCAAAAATCGGGCGTTGAATTGTACGGAATATACAAAAAATGGCACAGATCCTGCGATCCGTGCCCGAAGCGCCTCTTGCCTGACTCGAACAGGCGACACCCTGATTAACAGTCAGGTGCTCTAACCGACTGAGCTAAAGAGGCATATCAAAGTTTGCAAGCGATATTATAGCGCAACCGAAAGGATTTTGCAAGGGGTTTTGTGAAAAAAGATGATTTGTCCTGCGGGAAGGGGGCCGGCCGGGCGAAAAGGAGCCGTTTTTCTGGTTCGCCGCTTTTCCCGGCCGGGGAGCGGTATGCTGGATGTCAGGGGCGATGCACCGTGAAAGTTTTGTACATAGACGAATTGCTCTTGACCAATTTTGCCGCAGCGGCGGCCTTTTTGCTGGCGGCGGGGCTGCTGGCGGGGGTCCGCTGCAGCGGGCCGCGGCTGGCGGCGGGGGCGGCCCTGGGGGCGATCAGCTGCCTGGTGCTGCTGGCGCCGCCCATGGGATTTGGGCCGGCCCTTCTCTATAAGATAGGGACCGGCGCGGTGGCGGTGGCTCTGGCCTACGGCTGTCCCGGGGTGCGGGTATTCCTGCGGCTGGGCGGGTGGTTTCTGGCTTTGAACCTGCTGCTCACCGGGGCGGCGGCGCTGGCGCCCCAGGCCCACACCGCCAACCTCACCGCCTATATGGACATCACGCCGGGGCGGCTTCTGGCCGGGACGGCGGCGGTGTACCTGGCGGTGCGGGCCCTGCTGAGCTTTCTGGGCCGGCCGGGCCAGGCGGCGGTGCCCGCCGTGCTGGAGATGGGAAACGCCCGGGTGAAGGTGACCGCCTTCTACGACAGCGGTTTCACCCTGGCCGACCCGGTGGCGGGCCGGCCGGTGGTGCTGGTGCGGTACGATGCCGTCCGCACGGCCCTGCCCGAGGCCCACCGGGCCTGCCTGGACGCCGTCTTTGCCGGGACGGGGGAGCCGCCCGACCCGGCCCTGGGGATGCGGTATCTGGTCTGCGGCACCATCGCGGGGCGGACCCTTCTGCCCGCCCTGCCCGCTGCGGCCCTGATCCGTCAGGCCGGGGGCCGCACCTGGAGCCAGACGGGGCTGCTGGCGGCTTTCTGTCCGGGGGGCGCCGAGGAGGGCTGGACCCTCCTGCTGGGGTCGGACCTGGCGGGCCGGATGGGATTATCCTGAGAACTAAGGGGGACATCGGAATGCTGAAATGGATTCTCAAAGCGTGGCAGAGGCTGTGGGCCCGGGCGGGAGCCTGGGGCGCGGTCCACTATCTGACGGGCGGGCCCAGCCTGCCGCCGCCCCTGACCCCCGAGGAGGAAAAGGAGCTGCTGGGCCGGATGGCTGCCGGCGACGCGGCCGCCCGGGATGAACTCATCACCCACAATCTGCGGCTGGTGGTGTACCTGTCCAAAAAGTTTGAGTCCAGCGGGGTGCCGTCGGAGGATCTGGTGTCCATCGGGACCATCGGCCTCATCAAGGCGGTGAATACCTTTACCATGGAGCGGAACATCAAGCTGGCCACCTACGCCAGCCGGTGCATCGGCAACGAGATTCTGATGTACCTGCGCAAAACATCCAACCGCCGCCAGGAGGCTAGCATCGACGAGCCCCTCAACGTGGACAGCGACGGCAACGAGCTTCTGCTGTCCGACGTGCTGGGCACCGACGAGAACCAGGTGGGCCAGCGGCTGGAACAGGACGCCGAGCGGGCGGTATTGCGCCGGTCGGTGGAGCGCCTCAGCGCCCGGGAACGGCAGATTATGGAGCTGCGGTTCGGGCTGGTGGACGGGGTGGAGCGGACCCAGAAGGAGGCCGCCGACGCCATCGGCATCAGCCAGAGCTATATTTCCCGGCTGGAAAAGCGGATCATCCGGGACCTGCGCCGCCAGCTCGAACAGGAGTAAGGAGGCGCGGTTTTCCACCCTTTATGGCATATCCTGTGAAAAAACGTGGAATGATTTGACAGGCCGCCCCCTGCATGAGCCGCAGGCAGGGCGGCCATACTTCCGGTAACACAAAGACCGGGAGGCACAGGATGTACAACAAGGTGGAGCTGTGCGGCGTCAATACCGCCGAGCTGCCCGTTTTGACCGAGGCGGAAAAACGTACCCTCCTCACCGCGGCCCGGGCCGGCGATCAGGCCGCCCGACGCCGGATGATCGAGGGGAATCTGAGGCTGGTGCTGAGCGTGGTACAGAAGTTTTCCCAGCGGAGCGAAAACCTGGACGATTTGTTTCAGGTGGGGTGTATCGGCCTCATCAAGGCCATCGACCATTTCGACCCCGGGCTGGATGTCCGGTTTTCGACCTATGGGGTGCCCATGATCGTGGGGGAGATCCGGCGGTTTCTGCGGGACAACAACGCCCTGCGGGTGAGCCGCTCCCTGCGGGATACCGCCTATCGGGCCATGCAGGCCCGGGAACAGCTGGAAAAACAGCTGGGCCGGGAGCCTACCATGAAGGAAATCTGTGACACGGTGGGCCTGTCCCGGCGGGAGGTGACGGCGGCGCTGGAGTCGGTGGTGGAGCCGGTGAGCCTGGAGGAGCCGGTGTACAGCGACGGCGGCGACGCCATGTATATGATGGACCAGGTGCGGGACACCGACGGAGAGGACAGCTGGATCAGCGGGCTGGAGTTTCGCCAGACGGTGCAGGGCCTGTCCGACCGGGAACGCAAAATCATGGAGCTGCGCTATTTTCTTGGCAAAACCCAGATGGAGGTGGCCAAAGAAATCGGTATCAGTCAGGCCCAGGTGAGCCGGCTGGAAAAGAGCGCGCTGCAGCAGTTCCGCAAGATGGGGGAATCCTCCTGAACGGTATCCGAAAGCAGAAGCTGCCGCATGGGCCCAAAACCCGTGCGGCAGCTTTTCAGTGTCCGGCCTGCCCGGCGTGGTGTAGGCGGCTGTATTTTTCCCGCGTGGCGGCCCCGCCCCGCAGATGGCGCTCGGCCTTGTTGCGGGCCAGGATGGCCTTGACCTGTTCAAAAAGGCCGGGGCTGACCTCCCGCAGGCGGAACGCCACGTCCTTGTGGACCGTGGATTTGCTGAAGCCAAAGGCGGCCGCGGCCGCCCGCACGGTGGCGCTGTGCTGCACAATGTATTCTCCCAGCAAAACGGCCCGCTGTTCCGGGTCACCTTTCATACCGATCCCTCCGTTCACCTTTCTAAAAGGTATGAGGGACCCGGGGAGAATATGTACAGGCCGGGGGGATTATGCGTCGGTGGAGGCGAAGTAGGCCCCCGCCATCATGATGGCCAGAGCGATCAGAAATACCTGGGTGAAGGCCTCCTGCAGGAAGAGGCGGGACAGCAGCACCCCGATGAAGGGGGCCACCGCATAATAGGCGCTGGTCTTGGCGGCGCCCAGACGGCGCTGGGCGTAGACGTAAAAGAAGATGCTGAGGCCATAGGCCACAAAACCCAGCACCAGCACCACCGGCAGAACCTGCAGCGGGGGCAGGGGCTCTCCCAACGCCAGGGCCAGGACCAGAGACCCCAGACCCGAGCCAAAGCCCTTGATGACCACAATTTCCAGCGGGTCGCTGGCCGACATCATCCGGGTGCAGTTGTTCTCAAAGCCCCAGCAGACGCAGGCTGCCAGCACGAACAGGGAACCGAAGGAAAAATCCAGGCTGGCGGCGTCCTCAAAGGACAGAATCATGCTGGATAGGGTAATCAGGCCGATGGCCAGCCACAGCCGGCGGCTGATCTTCTCCCGAAAGACCATCAGGGCGATGAGGGCGGTGGCCACAATCTCGAAGTTGTTCAGCAGGGAGGCGTTGGCCGAGGTGGTGCGGGTCAGGCCCACCATCAGGCAGATGGGGGCGGCGATGTCCAGCAGCACCATCCCCGCGGTATAGGGCAGGTCCCGGCGGGTGAGATGGTTTTCATGGGGGAGGGCTTTCACGCCCCGGCGCACCATCCCCAGCCCGAACATGCCGATGCCGGCCCCCAGATACAGCAGCCCCGCCATCATGGTGGGGGCCACGTCCTGGAGCAGCAGTTTGGACACCGGAGTGCTGATGGCGTAGAGGGCGGCGGCCAGCAGGGCCCACACAATGGAGCGGATGTTTTGGGAAGCTGTGTTGTCCATTGCCCATCGCCTCACTTTACAAACTGGTCGATGGCGGCGGACAGGTCCTCCAGGACCTGCTGGTCGCCGGTGCGGACCGCATCCGCCACACAGTGGCTGATGTGATCCTGTAAAATGATCTTGCCCACATTGTTGACGGCCGATCGCACCGCGGCAATCTGAATCAGGACTTCGCTGCAGTCCCGGCCCTCCTCCACCATCCGCTTGATGGATTCCAGGTGGCCGATGGCCCGGGACAGCCGGTCCAGCACCTGCTTGGTCTCGGTGTGGTGGTGGGGTGCAGAATGTTCCATAACGATTCCTCCAATCTATCCCCCCTGGGGGGATAGGCCCAGCATAGCACAAAAGCCCTGCCGGTGCAACCCGGCGGGGCGGTTTTCTCTGGCAAAAGCGGCGCTTTTCTGGTATGATAGAGAAAAACCAAGGGAGAAAAGGGGCGTTTTGATGGGATTATGGATTGATGACGGCCTCCATGGGGCAGAAGGGGAAATTGTCTCCTTCCTGCTGGCGGGCCAGTCCAACATGGCGGGCCGGGGAGACCTGACGGCGGAGAATGCCGTCGCCGCGCCCGACTGTCTGATGCTGCGGATGGGGCGCTGGCAGGCCATGAGCGAGCCGGTGAACGTGGACCGCGGGGTGCTGGAAGGGTCCAGCCCCCGCAGCGGGGCCTGTCTGGCGGCCAGCTTTGCGGCGGCCTTCCCCAAGGAAGGGCGGAAGGTGGGGCTGATCCCCTGCGCCGACGGGGGCACCACCATCGCCCAGTGGCAGCCGGGGGAGATCCTCTTTGACCATGCAGTGTTCCAGGCCCGGCTGGCCATGCGCACCTCCCGGCTGGGGGCCATCCTGTGGCACCAGGGGGAGAGCGACTGTCTGGCCCCCGAACAGCTGGAAGCCTATCCCGAACAGTTCCTCCGCACCATGGAGGGGTTCCGGGCCCAGCTGGGGGACCTGCCCATCCTGGTGGGGGAGCTGGGCTACCCCGAACACGGCTTCACCGGCACCCCCGCCCCGCTGCTGCGGGAGTTCAACCGCCGTCTGCCCGACCTGGCGGCCCGGATTCCCGGCTGCCGGGTGATTTCGGCCCAGGGCCTCACCTGCCGGGGGGACGGCCTCCATTTTGATACGCCCTCCCTGCGGACCTTTGGCCTGCGGTACCTGGAGGGCTACCAGGCCCTCGCCACCCGCTGAGAAAACTGCACAGCACCCAAAAAACGCCTCCTGCACCGGTGAACAAACCCCGGGCAGGGGGCGTTTTCAGCAGGGGACGGCGGGTCCCTTCTATTTATATATAGGAGCGGCTCAGACCTGGAGGGCAATCCGGGTCATGGCGTCGAATTCCTTCTCCATGCCCTGCACCAGGGTGAACTGGGTCCGGGCGCGGTCCAGGTTCTGGTCGGGACGGCTGATTTTGAAGTAGTGGTCTCCCTCCAGATAGTCGGTCAGGAACCGGATGCCGCATTCCAGGGTCATCAGCTTGGCGCCCCAGGGCAGGCTCTTGCGCTCGGCCTCGGTCATGGCGCTGCCGGCGGCCGACAGATAGCCCTTGGTAAACACCTCGTACAGGTGGAGGCTGAAGTGGACCTTGCTCTGGTCGGGCTCGTCCTCGGCGCAGTCGTTGGCGCCGAACCGGATGGAGTCGCCGAAGTCATAGGCCGACAGGCCGGGCATGACGGTATCCAAGTCGATGACACAGATGCCCTTGCCGGTGGCCTCGTCGATCAGAACGTTATTTAGTTTGGTGTCGTTGTGGGTGACTCGCAGGGGCAGCACGCCGGCGGCCAGCTGGTCTACCAGCACATGGCAGTCGGCCTCATGGGCCCGGACAAAGGCGATCTCGGCGGCCACGTCCTTGGCACGGCCCATAACGTCGGCGGCCAGGGCCTTCTCAAAGTTGGCGTAGCGGTTGGGGGTGTCGTGGAACCGGGCGATGGTCTCGTGCAGGGTGGCGGCGGGGTAGCCGGCCAGCTGGTTCTGGAATCCGCCGAAGGTCTCGGCCACGGTGTAAAAATCCTGCTCGTTTTCTACTTTCTGTAAACAGACCGTCCCCTCCACAAAGATGTAGGCCCGCCATGCGCCTCCTTCGGAGTCGGTGTAGTAGGGCTTGCCGTCCCGGGTGGGGATGACGTTCAGGGTTTCCCGGGCGGGGTCGCCGCCCCGGGCCAGAATCTGGCGGCTCAGGTAGCTGGTGACGCCGCAGATGTTCTCCATCAGCCCGGCGGGGTCGGTGAAGGTGTCGGTGTTGATCCGCTGCAGGATAAAGCGCTTGCTTTTGTCCGCGGCCCAGACCGCAAAGGTGTCGTTGATGTGGCCCGCACCGTACCGCTCGATGTCGCCCGTGGCGCAGTCAAAAGCGAAAGCAGCCGCAGCCTGGTGCAGCAGAGCTTCTGTAATGGGTTTCATAATGCAATTCCTCCGTTTTTATTTTCAGCGCCGTGTGGGCGGCGCGGGACGCTGACCTTGCCGCACCTGGCGGCGGTATTCGTTGGGGCTGATGCCCTCGGCCTTGCGGAAACACTGGGAAAAGTAGCTGGGGGACGAAAAGCCCAGCAGCTCGCTGACCTGGGCCAGGGTGTGGTTGGTGTTGCCCAGCAGGTACTTGCTCTCCTCAATCCGGCGGCGGCTCAGGTAGGTGATGGGGGAGACCCCGTACTCCTTCTGGAAGGTGTGGGCCAGATAATACTTGTTGATGTGGGCCAGGGCCGCCAGCTTGTCCAGGGTCAGGTTTTCCTTGTAGTTGACGTCGATGTACCGCTTGATCTCGGCGCACTCCCGGTTGTCCGAGCGGGCGACGGTCTTTTGGATCTGGAGGGAGAGGGTGGTGGTGCGTACCAGCCAGATCAGCAGCACTTCCAGCAGGTCCTGACACACCGTCTCGTAGCCGTCCAGGCTGTGGTCCGCCTCGGCCAGCAGCATGTGCAGCAGGGTGCCCAGCCGCTCCCGGTGCTCCTTGCAGTTCAGGATGGCGTAGGGGGCGTCGGCGTTGCCGAACAGGACCTCGATGCCCGAGATCCCCAGCACCACATATTCCAGAGGGGCGGCGTTGAGGCTCAGCTCGGTGTGCTCCACCTGGGGGTTGACGATCACCATGTCGTCGGGGTGGACCGGGTACAGCTGCCCGCTGATGTAAAACTGGCCTTCGCCGCTGAGACAGTAGAACAGCTCGGTGCAGGAATGGGTGTGGGCCGTGCTGTTCCAGTCGCCGCCGAAGCGGCTTTTACTGATGTACAGCAGCCGGAATGCCTCCCGCGGGGCGGGGGCGTGGCTGATGTCAAAGCGGTCGGTGCTCATGAAAAACCTCCTGGCCGAAACCTCTAAAATGCGAAGCAATATTTATAAAAATAAGAGCAAGATTGCACTTTCCGTCCTGGCGGAAGCTCCGGAATTTGGTTTTATTATAGAGAATCCCGCCGCATTTTGCAAGGGCCAATTTCGGTCGGATTGTGCAGAGAAAATTCTGTGGTTTGTCACTTTTTTGTAAATATTTGACGGTATCAGTCCTATATAAGCAATATGTACAAAGTTGTTGGAAATTGCACAGCAATTTGACCTGTTGTATTTTACTGAAAGCAAGATTTCTAAAAAACGGAACAAGAATGCGCTTGTGAAACAAGTGGAAATCTTCTATATTGGGTACAGAGAAAAAGACGCGGCACCTGGCCGGACCTGTGCGGCCGCCCGTCTTGAACGGACAGGATAATCCAAGTTGGAGGATTGACTTATGAAACGCATTTCTCGTCGCAACTTTATCAAGATTGTGGGCGCTGGCGCAGCTGCCCTGGGCCTGGCCGCCTGCGGCAGCAGCTCGTCCAGCTCCACCGCCGCTTCGGGCGCTGCCTCCTCCGGTGCAGCCGCCCCCGCTGAGAGCATCAAGGTGGCCGCCATCGAGACCGCTTATGGTTCCGAGATGTGGCAGAAGGTGGCCGACGCCTTCACCGAGCAGACCGGCATCGCCGTGGAGCTGACCACCGACAAGAACCTGGAGGACGTCATCGGCCCCTCCATGCAGGGCGGCGACTACCCCGACGTGGTCCATCTGGCCACCGGCCGTGAGGCAGCCCTCACCGAGCAGTTCATCAAGGGCAACCTGATCGCCGACATCACCGACGTGCTGAGCATGACCGTTCCCGGCGAGACCGTGAAGGTCAGCGACAAGATCGCCGGCGGCTTCACCGACACCAGCCTGACCAACCCCTACAACGACGGCAAGACCTATCTGGCCCCCATGTTCTACAGCCCCTGCGGCCTGTTCTACAACGCCGCTTTCCTGGCTGAGAACGGCTGGGAAGTGCCCCAGACCTGGGACGAGATGTGGGAGCTGGGCGACGCCGCTCTGGCCGCAGGCACCTACCTGTTTACTTACCCCACCACCGGTTACTTTGACGCCTTCTTCTACGCCCTGATGTACGCAGCCGGCGGCCCCGAGTTCTTCGAGAAGGCCACCCACTACGAGGAGGGCATCTGGGATACCCCCGAGGCACAGACCTGCTTCGACATCGTGACCAAGCTGGCCACCTACACCAACCCCATCACCCCCGCCCAGGCCAACGATCAGGACTTCACCCAGAACCAGCAGCTGGTGCTGGACAACAAGGCCGTCTTTATGCCCAACGGCACCTGGATCGTGGGCGAAATGGCCGAGGCTCCCCGCGCTGAGGGCTTCGAGTGGGGCATGACCGCCCTGCCCGCAGTCTCCGAGGGCGGCGACCGCTACAGCTACACCTGGTTTGAGCAGGCTTGGATCCCCGCCGGCGCAGAACACATCGACGCCGCTAAGCAGTTCCTGGCCTTCCTGTACAGCGACGTGGCCTGCGAGCTGTTCGCTGAGTCCAACGCCATCCAGCCCGTCCTGGGCATCGCCGATGGCCTGGAGGGCGACAACAAGCTGTTCTACTCCATCTACGACAACGGCGCCAAGGCTGCCATGGGCAACTTCGCCGCCTTCACCGCCATCCCCGGCATCGAGATCCGCACCGTCTTCTTCGATCCCGTCAACTCCCTGGTCTCGGGCAGCATCACCGAGCAGGAGTGGATCGACGGCATCAAGTCGGCCAGCGATCAGATGCGGGCCAACCTGGTGGAGTAATCCATCCTTTCCCAACCCAAGCCCTGCCCAGCGGGGGCGGTTAAGCCGCCTCCGCTTTTGATTTGAAAGGAGCGGTCCCCTGTATGAAGTCCAATAAGCGCCGCAGCCGCTTTCTGGTGCTGTGCGTCGCCCCGGCGACGATCCTGTTCTTTATCTTCATGATCCTGCCTACCCTGAACGTGTTCCGGATGTCGCTGTATGAGCGGGGGGCCTATTCTCCCAATGAGACCTTCGTCGGATTGAAAAATTTCCAGCAGCTGATCCATGATACCCAGTTCATCCGTTCGATGCAGAATATGATCCTGCTGGTGGTGGTGGTCACCATCGTCACCTTCGCCTTTGCCCTGGTCTTTGCGGCCATCCTCACCCGGGAGAAAATCAAAGGCCAGAACTTCTTCCGCATCGTCTTCTACATCCCCAACATCCTGTCGGTGGTTGTCATCTCGGGTATCTTCTCGGCCATCTACAAGCCGGAGAACGGCATGCTCAACAGCATCATCGGCCTGTTCCGGGACATGACCAACCCCATCCTGTGGAAGGGCGAAAAACTGGTCATTCCCTCCCTCATCATCGCCATGGTCTGGCAGGCGGTGGGCTACTACATGGTCATGTACATGGCGTCCATGGCGTCGGTGCCCGCCAGCCTGTATGAGAGCGCCAACCTGGACGGCGCCGGCCGGCTGACCCAGTTCTTCCAGATCACCATCCCCCTGATCTGGACCAACATCCGCACCACCCTGACCTTCTTCATCATTTCCACCATCAACATGGCTTTCCTGTTCGTCACCGCCATGACCAGCGGCGGCCCCAACGGCGCGTCGGACGTGGCCCTGAACTACATGTACAGCCAGAAAAACGCCGGCCTGTACGGCTACAGCATGGCCATCGGCGTGGTGATCTTTGTGTTCTCCTTCGCCCTGTCCGCCTGCGTCAACAAGGCTACCAGCCGTGAGCCCCTGGAATTCTAAGGAGGGAAAAACTGTATGGAAAACAAACAGGAACAGAAAACCCCCCGCTCGGCCGAGGGGCTGTACAAATTCTTCATCTACTTTGTCCTGATTCTGCTGGCCGTCACCATCCTGGTGCCGGTGGCCTGGGTCTTTATGGCCTCCATCAAGCAGAACTCGGAGTTTTACGGCAATCCCTGGGCCCTGCCCGCCGGCTTCTACTGGCAGAACTTTGTGGACGCCTGGAACGGCGCCAAGATGGGCCAGTACATGCTCAACTCGGTGATGGTCACCGCCCTGGCCCTGGTGCTGCTGCTGGTGATCGCCCTGCCGGCGGCCTACTGCCTGTCCCGGTTCAAGTTCCGGTGCAGCAAGCTGCTGAACACCCTGTTCATGGCGGGCCTGTTCATCAACGTCAACTACATTGTGGTCCCCATCTTCCTGATGCTGCGGGACGGCGACACCTGGCTGAAAAACGTGGTGGGCACCAGTTTCCTGCTGAACAACCTGGTGGTCCTGGCGGTGGTGTACGCCTCCACGGCCCTGCCCTTCACCATCTATCTGCTGTCGGGCTATTTTGCCACCCTGCCCCACGACTTTGAGGAGGCCGCCTACATCGACGGCGCCGGCTACTTCTCGGCCATGGTCAAGATCATCTTCCCCATGGCCAAGCCCTCCATCATCACCATCATCCTGTTCAACTTCCTCTCGTTCTGGAACGAGTACATCATCTCGATGACCCTGATGAGTTCCACCAGCGCCCCCCGCACCCTGCCGGTGGGCCTGCTGAACCTGATGCAGGCCCAGCAGAGCGCGGCCCAGTACGGCACCATGTACGCCGGCCTGGTGCTGGTGATGCTGCCTACCCTCATCCTTTATATCTGTGTGCAGAAGCAGCTGACCCAGGGCATGACCGTGGGCGGCCTGAAGGGCTAAAGGAGGAGACACCATGGAATTTTGGAAAGAACACCCTGTCCTGCGCATCGTCTTAATCGCGGTGCTGTTCGTCCTGGCAATGGTGCTGGTGGTAAAAGGCTGGCAGATGACCGGCCAGCTGGCGGGCCTCGGCGTGATGGTAGTGGGCGTGGCGCTGCTGCTGGCGGCGCTGGCCATCTACAACAGTCCCTTCCGGGATCGCCGCTGACCCGCCCCGAGGGAATGTTGGAAAACGGAAAAGGAAACAAAGGAGCATACGCATGAACGACACGCAGAAAAAAGGGCGCGTAACCATCCCCACCGACCTGGATGTGGTGCCCGAAACCCTGGAAATCCTGAAAAAGTGGGGCGCTGACGCCATCCGCGACTGTGACGGCACCGATTTCCCCCAGCAGCTGCGGGACGCCGACGCCAAGATCTACTCCACCTACTACACCACCCGCAAGGACAACGCCTGGGCCAAGGCCAACCCCGATGAAATCCAGCAGTGCTACATCATGACCGGCTTTTACACCGCCCATGGGGACACCGTCACCATCCCCCTGATGAAGGGGATCAGCCCCGAGCTGATGGAGGTGAACACCCGGGACGACATCACCCGCTGGTGGGAAGTCATGGACCGCACCACCGGCCAGCCGGTGCCCTCCAGCCAGTGGAGCTACGCCGACGGCTGCGTGACGGTGCAGGCTGTGCCCTTCCACGAGTACACCGTCAGCTTCCTGGCCTACCTGATCTGGGACCCCGTCCACATGTACAACGCCACCACCAACGGCTGGACCAACTTTGAGCACCAGATCACCTTCGACGTCCGCCAGCCCAAGACCCACAAGTACTCCATGGAGCGGCTGCGCAAGTTCATCCAGGAGCATCCCTACGTCAACGTCATCCGCTACACCACCTTCTTCCATCAGTTCACCCTCATCTTCGACGAGCTGAAGCGGGAGAAGTACGTGGACTGGTACGGCTACTCCGCCTCGGTGAGCCCCTACATTCTGGAGCAGTTCGAGAAGGAAGTGGGCTATAAGTTCCGCCCCGAATACATCATCGACCAGGGCTACTACAACAACCAGTACCGGGTTCCCAGCAAGGAATACCGGGACTTCCAGGCCTTCCAGCGCCGGGAAGTGGCCAAGCTGGCCAAGGAGATGGTGGACATCACCCACGAGTGCGGCTGCGAGGCCATGATGTTCCTGGGCGACCACTGGATCGGCACCGAGCCCTTCATGCCGGAGTTCAAGACCATCGGCCTGGACGCCGTGGTGGGCAGCGTGGGCAACGGTTCCACCCTGCGCCTGATCTCGGACATCGAGGGCGTCAAGTACACCGAGGGCCGGTTCCTGCCCTATTTCTTCCCCGATACCTTCCACGAGGGCGGCGACCCGGTGCGGGAGGCCAAGGAGAACTGGGTCACCGCCCGGCGGGCCATCCTGCGCAAGCCCATCGACCGCATCGGCTACGGCGGCTATCTGAAGCTGGCTTTGGAGTTCCCCGAGTTCATCGACTATGTGGAGAGCGTCTGCAACGAGTTCCGGGAGCTGTACGACAACATCAAGGGCACCACGCCCTACTGCGTCAAGCGGGTGGCGGTGCTGAACTGCTGGGGCAAGATGCGGGCCTGGGGCTGCCACATGGTCCATCACGCCCTCTATTATAAGAAGAACTACAGCTACGCCGGCGTCATCGAGGCCCTGAGCGGCGCCCCCTTCGACGTCCAGTTCATCAGCTTCGACGACATCAAAGCCGATCCCCACCTGCTGGACAACATCGACGTCCTGATCAACGTGGGCGACGCCGACACCGCCCACACCGGCGGCCGCTGGTGGGAGGATGCCGAGGTGGCCTCGGTGGTCAAGCAGTTTGTGTGGAACGGCGGCGGCCTCATCGGCGTGGGCGAGCCCTCCGGCCACCTGTACCAGGGCCGCTACCTGCAGCTGGCCGGCGTCCTGGGCGTGGAGAAGGAGAACGGCTTCACTCTCAACTACGACAAGTACAACTGGGAGGAGCACCGCGACCACTTCATCCTGGCCGACTGCCCCGACCACGACATGGACTTCGGCGAGGGCCAGAAGAGCATCTACGCCCTGGAAGGCGCCCAGGTCCTGATCCAGCGGGACAAGGAAGTCCAGCTGGCCGCCAACGACTTTGGCCAGGGCCGCGCCGTCTACATCAGCGGCCTGCCCTACAGCTTTGCCAACAGCCGCGCCCTCTACCGCGCCATCCTGTGGAGCGCCCACAGCGAGGAGGAGCTCCACACCTGGTTCAGCTCCAACTACAACGTGGAAGTTCACGCCTACGTGGCCAACCACAAGTACTGTGTGGTGAACAACACCTACGAGCCCCAGGACACCACCGTCTACACCACCGACGGCCAGAGCTTTGACCTCCACCTGGAGGCCAACGAGATCAAGTGGTACGAAATCCACTGAGCTCCTGACCTGAACCCATAAAACCAGACAGCCCGCACCCAACCGGATCGACTTCCGGAGGGTGCGGGCTGTTTTTTGTTTTGTTCAAAGACAAAGGGCCGGGCCGGCCGGCGGGGCAGGGGAGTCCTTGGTGTCTAGGGCGTTCAGGTGGCTGCGGTAGTCGGCGGGGGTCATGCCGTACAGCTTCCGAAAGGTTTTCAGGAAACTGCTGTAGTTGCTGAAGCCGTTTTCGGTGCAGGCGGACAGAATCTGCTTGCCGTCGGCAATGTCCTGGCGGCAGCTCTGCATCCGCAGCTCGGTGAGATAGTCGTGGATGCTCTGCATGGTGTATTCCTTGAAAATACGGGACAGGTGCTCCCGGCTGACGTAGGCGTACTGGGCCAGCTGGGTGACGGTCAGGTCGGGGTCCCGGAAATGCTGCTGGATGTAGTTGGTCACCGACGCCACCAGGGCGTTGGTGGAGGTGGGTTTGCCCAGGCCGTCCTCCCGGATGATCTGGCGGATGATCATGGTCAGCTGGCTCAGGAGGAGCCGGTACATCTGTTCCCGCTCGGCCTCGTCCGGGATGGTGAGGGCGGCAGCGGCCTGCTCGATGAGGGACCGCACCTTCCACTTGTAGCCGGCGTCCTCGTGGAAAATCAGAAGCCGGTCGGGAATGGTGCAGCCCGCCGCTCCCAGGCCGCTGGTCTCCAGGGTCTGCTGCCAAAAGGCGTCGTCAATCTGGATGATGAGACGATCGTAGGTGTCGTAGTAGCCGGTATGCACCACCTTGGGGGGAATCAGCATCAGCTCCCCGGGGTGCAGCTCGTACTGGCCGCCGCTGACGTAATAGCGGGCCTTGCCGCTGACCATATAAATGTACTCGTGGTAGGGGTGGTAGTGGGTCACCGACTGGTGAACCCGGCGGTTGGAATACCAGCCCACCACCACTTTGTCCCAGGGCAGGCGGCGGTTGGCCTCCTCGGGGGTGATGTTCTGGTCGGCGTAGGGGGTGACAAACGAACGCATGAACGTCCCTCCTGCATGGTTTTGCTGCTGAACCCAGTATATCACAACAGGTCACATTTTGCGAACATTTTATCACACATTCAGACGATTTTCCTCCGATAATTTGTTATTATTATGACGGTAAGTCGAAAATTAAACATATTATCCAAAATATGGAGAATATTATTGTACAATTCTCACATAGCTTGGATGCAACAGCACACGCAAAAAATGATGCGCCGTTTCTGCGCCGGACAAAGGAGGAAAAACCCATGGCCGTACAGTACCAGGGCCGGATGGACCACACCGAAAACACCATTCAGGAGCTGTTTGAGACCCAGTACAACACCTACCGGATGGGCCGTGTGGTTGTGACGGCGGTGGCCGGAGTGGCGCTGGCGGCAGCCGGGCTGTTCGCACCGGTGCCCATGCTGGTCCAGGGACTTCTGCTGCTGGCGGGATGCCTGCTGTTTGTGGGCCGGGATTTTCCGGCCATTGTCCGGGCCGAGGGGGTCATCGAGGCCCGGGGCGGGGTGCTGCCCTCGTCGGTGTGCACCTTCTGCGCCGGCCACATGGAGCTGGAGGAGGGCGGCATCCGGAAAAAACTGCGCTACGACAAGCTGGACCGCATCGTCCAGGACCGGCGGTATCTGTACCTGTTCTTCGGGCCGGAGTCGGTGGTGATGGTGGACCGGTCCACCATCCAGCCGGGCACCGCCGGGGACGTGATGCAGCTGGTGAGCGAGCGCACCGGCAAACAGTGGGAGGCGCCGTTCTCCCTGCTGACCTTCAGCCTGCGGGATATCCTGCGCATCTGGGACAACCGGAAAGCAGGGAAGGCCCCGGCCGCCCAAAGAGGCAAAAAGAAGGCCGGACGATCCAGACGGTAACCTTGCGCCCTGTGAGGGATGCGGCGGCTGCACGCCCCGGTCCCGGGCTGCTTTGGATATACAATCGAACCACGGAAAGGAGGGGGCGGACCCAAGGAAAGACGGAAGATTCGGAGTGCGGCACCTGAAAAGGCAGGCCGCAAGTGAAAAGGAGGTACTGTATCCCAATGAAAAAGCTGATTTCCCGCCGTAACTTTCTGGCAGCGCTGGGCGCTGTGGCTGCGGCAGGCGCCCTGGCTGGCTGCGGCGGCAAGCAGGCAGCCCAGGCCAACGGCGACGAGAAAACTTTTGACCTGACCCTGTCCCACGGTCTGGCCGAGGACCATGCGGTCCACATCGCCCTGAGTGCCTTTGCCGATGCGGTCCGCGAGCAGACCGGCGGCACCATCAACATCGAGATCTTCCCCAACGCCACCCTGGGCAGCGAGGTGGACAACATCACCCAGATCCGCGCCGGCGCGCTGGATATGGCCAAGGTCTCGGCGTCCACCCTGGGCAACTTCCAGCAGGAGTGGAACGTCCTGTCGGTGCCCTATGTCTTCAACGACCAGGCCCACTACTACAGCGTCATGGACGGCGAAATCGCCCAGGACCTGTACAAGCTCACCGAGAGCAAGGGCTTCATGGGCCTGACCTGGATGGATTCGGGCGCCCGCTCTTTCTACACCGCCAACAAGGCCATCCGCACCCCCGCGGACCTGAAGGGGCTGATGATCCGCACCATGGACTCCCAGATGGCCATTAACATGATGACCGCCCTGGGCGGCTCGGCCACCGTCACCAGCTATTCCGAAATTTACACCGCCATGCAGCAGGGCGTCATCGACGGCGCCGAGAACAACGTCACCGCCCTGCGTGACCACGCCGACGTCACCCAGTACTACTGCTTCGACGAGCACACCCGCATCCCCGATATCCTGCTCATGTCCACCGAGACCTGGAACGCCTTCTCGGACCACCAGCGGGAGATTGTGACCGCCTGCGCCCGGTCCATGACCGAGGATTATAAGGCGTCCTGGGCAGCCTTTGAGGACGAAGTCCTGGCCGCCGCCGAGGAAAAGGGCGTCGAGCTGATTTATGACGTGGATATCCCCGCCTTCCAGGAGGCGTGCCAGTCCATTTACACCGACCTGCAGGCGGATTCCCCCGAGGTGTACGCCTACGTGGAGCGGATTCAGCAGGCGGCCGTGTGAGACGGCCCCGCGCATCTGTACCCGGCGCGGGCTGTCCCCACCGCCTGCGCCTACAAATGAGGAGATGAGACTGTGAAAACATTTGAAAAAATCCTGGACACCGTCATGCGTTTCCTGCTGGCGCTGTCCATGTTCGCCCTGCTGGCGGGTGGTACCTGGCAGATTTTCAGCCGTATGGTGCTGGGCGACCCCTCCACCTTCACCGATGAGTTCCTCCGCTACGTCCTGATCTGGGCCTCCCTCATCGGCTCGGCCTACTGCTTCTACCGGGACGAGCACCTGTCCCTGGACCTGATCAAGGGCCGGGTCAAGGGCGGCGCAGCCGTGGCCCTCAATATCTTCATCGAGGCGGCCACCCTGTTCTTTGTCTGCTACGTCTTTATCTACGGCGGACTCAAGCTGTCCATGAACGCCCTGAACATCTCGTCGGTCATGCACCTGCCCTTCACCTTCCTGTATTCGATCCTGCCCATCTCGGGCGTCTTTATCGTGCTGGCCCGCGTGCTCAAGTACGCCCAGCTGTTCGCTGAGAAGAAAGGAGGCAAAAACTGATGGTCGTACAGGCAACCCTGAGCCTTTTCGGCTCCTTCTTCGTCATGCTGCTGGCGGGTGTCCCCATCTCGGCCGGCATCGGCATCGCTTCGGTCATCACCGCCCTGTTCAGCATGCCCGCGGACATCTTCGCCCTCATCGCGGCACAGCGGTGCTTCTCGGGCCTTGACTCCTTCTCGCTGCTGGCCCTGCCTTTCTTCACCCTGGGCGGCAACATCATGAACAAGGGCGGCATCGCCCGCCGCCTGATCCGTCTGGCCCGCCTGCTGGTGGGCAAGATCCCCGGCTATCTGGCCGCCACCAACGTGCTGGCCAATATGTTCTTCGGCGCCGTGTCCGGCTCCTCGGTGGCCGCCACCTCGGCCATGGGCTCCATCCTGAGCCCCCTGGAGGCAGAGGAGGGCTATGACCCCAACTTCTCCGCCGCCGTCAACATCTGCTCCGCCCCCACCGGCATCCTGATCCCCCCGTCCGGTCCGCTGATCCTCTACTCCATCACCGCCGGCGGCGTGTCGGTGGCAGCCCTGTTCATGGGCGGCTATCTGACCGGCATCCTGCTGGGCCTGTGCGTGGCAGCCCTGACCATCTATCTGGCCGTCAAGAAGGGCTACAAGGCCTCCACCGTAAAGGAGGACGCCTCCGCCCTCCGGGTCTGGATCGACGCCATTCCCTCCCTGCTGGCCGTCATCATCGTCATGGGCGGCATTCTGGGCGGCTTCTTCACCGCCACCGAGGCCGGCGTGGTCATGTGCCTGTACTGCCTGCTGCTGGCTGTGGTCTACCGCGAAATCAGCTTCGAGACCTTCTACAACATGCTGGCGGACACCATGAAGAGCTCGGCCACCATCCTGTTCCTGATCGCGGCCTCCTCCATCATGTCCTACGTCATGTCCTACTCGGGAATCCCCGCCGCCATCAGCGAGGGCCTCATGAGCATCTCCAGCAACCGCTATGTGATCCTGCTCATCATGAACGTCTTCCTGCTGATCATGGGCTGCTTCCTGGATCTGACCCCCGCCGTCCTGATCTTCACCCCCATCTTCCTGCCCATCGCCACCAGCATCGGCATGAGCCCGGTCCACTTCGGCCTGATGCTCATTACCAACCTGGGCATCGGCTCGGTGACCCCGCCCGTCGGTTCCTGCCTGTTCGTGGGCTGCGGCGTGGCCAAGGTCAAGATCGAGGGCGTCACCAAGTACATTATCCCTCTGTTTGTCGGCATGGTGGTGGCCCTGCTGCTCATCACCTTCATCCCTGCCATCCCCATGATCGTGCCCTATCTGTGCGGCCTGGTGGATACCTTCTGGTGGGCATGAGCGTGAATTCCCTGCATTTTCCCGCTGCGGCATAAAGGCCGCTGGTTACCGGATGGAGCCCCTGACTGTCTGCCCGTCAAATGGTCGGGGGCTCTTTTCCATACCAACACAGGTATGTTATACTTGTGAAAAAACGCCCTTCCGGAAAGGAGTAATTCCATGTATCTTTGCAAGGAAATCCAGGCCATGGAGCGCCTGGACGGCGCGTTCCTGTTCCACACCAACTGCGCGGACATCAAGGTCTGTTTTGTCACCGACGAAATCGTCCGTCTGCGGGTATCCTTTGACCGGGAACTGGCCGAGGAGTCCTATGTTCTGTCCACCACCGCCTGGGAGGACCGTCTGGACGGTCTGTTCGAGGCGGAGCGCACCCGCCTGACCCCCTGCACTCCCGCAGTGGAGGAGACCGAAGGGGAGATCACCTTCGACACCGGCAAGGTGAAGCTGGTGGCACGGAAATCCCCCCTCTGCTTCCAGCTGTACAACCGGGACGGCGATCTGCTGTACAGCGATCTGGCCGGCACCCCCTATACCCTGGACTCCAACCGCCGCATCACCCACTACAGCGCCATGGAGGAAGAGGACTGCTTCTACGGCTTCGGCGAGAAGGCCGGCGCCCTGAACAAGAACAAGACCTTCCTGCGGGAGCGTGCCACCGACGCCATGGGCTATGACGCCGAGAAGATGGACACCCTCTACAAGCACATCCCGTTCTACATCCGTCTCTCCCGCACCACCCGCAAGGCGGTGGGCCTGTTCTACCACAACTTCTATGAGTCCGTGTTCAACATGGGCTGCGAAAAGAGCAACTACTGGTCCCGCTACACCTACTGGCAGGCCGACGGCGGTGACATCGACCTGTTCCTGCTGGCAGGCGACAGCATCCGCCGGGTGGTGGACAACTATACCCTCCTGACCGGCCGTCCCGCCCTGCTGCCCAAGCGGGCGCTGGGCTACCAGGGTTCCTCCATGTACTATCCCGAGCTGGAGAAGGACAGCGACGACGCCGTCCTGGACTTCATCGACACCGTCAAGGAGGAAGGCTTCCCCATCGACGGCTTCCACCTGTCCTCGGGGTATACCAGCTACAACAATAAACGCTGTGTTTTTACCTGGAACACCGAGCGGTTCAAGGACCCCCGGGCTTACTTTGCGGCCATGAACGAGAAGGGTGCCCAGAACGTCCCCAACGTCAAGCCGGGCATCCTGCTGTGCCATCCCTGGTTCGACGAGTTTGTCCAGAAGGGCGTCTTTGTCAAGGATTCCCAGGAGGACACCTACGGCGTCGGCAAGTGGTGGGGCGGCGACGGCGCTTTCTGGGACTACACCAACCCCGAGGCCCGCAAAGCCTGGAAGGAATACCTGACCGCCAACGTCATCGACGTAGGCACCGACTCCATCTGGGACGACAACTGCGAGTATGACAGCCTGCTGGACAAGGACTGCCGCTGCTGCTTTGACGGCAAGGGCGGCACCATCGCCCAGCTCAAACCCCTGATGAGCACCCTGATGTGCAAGCTGGGCGCCGAGGCGGTGGTGGAGCACAACCCCAAGGCCCGCCCCTACATCGTCTGCCGCAGCGGCTCGGCCGGCATCCAGAAATACGCCCAGACCTGGTGCGGCGACAACTACACCAGCTGGAAAACCCTCCGCTACAACATCCCCATCATCACCGGCATGGGCCTGTCCGGCCAGCCCAACGAGGGCGCCGACATCGGCGGCTTCCACGGCCCCGCCCCCGACGAGGAACTGTTTGTCCGCTGGGTGCAGAACGGCATCTTCCAGGCCCGGTTCTCCATCCACTCGGCCAGCAACGACAACACCGTCACCGAGCCCTGGATGTACCGCGGCTCGGCGGGGCTGATCCGGGACGCCATCCTGCTGCGCTACCGGTTCACTCCGTATCTGTACTCGGCCGAGTACGAGGCCAGCCAGACCGGCGCGCCCATCATGCGGCCTCTGGTGTATGAGTTCCAGCAGGACCCCAAGGTTTACGACGAGAGCTTTACCTTCCTGTTTGGCCGGGATATCCTGGTGGCCAACGTGCTGGAGCCGGGCGCAAAGACCTGGAAGGTATACCTGCCCGCCGGCTGTAAGTGGTACGACTGGAACAACCATTTCACCTGCTACGAGGGCGGCCAGACCATCGAAATCCCGGTGGACATCAGCACCATCCCCATGTTCCTGCGGGAGGGCGCCATTGTGCCCATGGCCGATAACCAGCTGATGAGCATGGCCAACGACCATATGACCGACCTGCACCTGACGGTGATCCCCGGCGGGGAGCGGACCTACACCCTCTACGACGACGACGGCGTCACCAATGACTTCAAGGACGGCGTCTGCCGCAAGACCCGGATTCATGTGTCGGGCACCGACGTGGTGAAGGTGGACTTTGCCGCCGAGGGCAGCTACACCGACTTTGTGGAGCGGGTGATGGTGGAGATGGTCCGCAAGGACCGCAGCCCCTTCTGGGTCACCCTGGACGGGCAGAAGCTGGAGCACTTCCTCAACCGCCGCAAGTTCGAGGCCGCCGCCGAGGGCTGGTACTACAGCCAGACCAAGAAGGCCGTGCTGGTCAAGTACCCCAACCCCCGCAAGGATGTTACCCTGACCGTGTCCTTTGAGGACTTTGACCTCATCGGCATGTAAATAAAACAAAAAGGAAGAACGATTATGCTGCTCAAACACTTCCAGTCTCTGGAAAAGACCGGGAACGGATACAAGATTCACGGCGACACGGCGGACATTCTGCTGGTGTTCATGACCGACGATATCATCCGGGTGCGGGTGTCCTTTGACCGCGCCTTCAAGGAGGAATCCTATACCCTGGTCACCACGGCGTGGCCCGACCGGATGGACGAGCTGCTCAAGGACGAGCGGGTCCGCATCACGACCCTGGACGTCCCCTGTGAGGAGAGCGAAAAGACCCTGACCTTCCGCACCCGCACCCTGACCCTGGTGATGAACAAGTGCCCCCTGTCCTTCCGGCTGTACACCGCCGAAGGTGAGCTGATCTACGCCGATCTGCGGGAGCGCGCCTTTGAGCGGGATCAGCTGGGCCGGCTGTCCCATTATTCCCGGATCGACGCCGCCCACGACCACTTCTACGGCTTTGGCGAAAAGACCGGCCACCTGGACAAGAAGGGCCGCCGGATGCGGATGGCCCCCAAAGACGCCATCGGCCATGATCCTGAGATCGGGGACCCCATGTACAAGCACATTCCCTTCTACATCCGGGTCAGCGACCAGCAGCGCCACGCCCTGGGCCTGTTCTACCACAACTCCTACGACAGCGTCTTTGACATGGGCCAGGAGATTTCGGGCTATTGGGACCGGTACAGCTACTACCAGACCGACGGCGGCGACATCGACCTGTTCTTCCTCAACGGCCCCGACATCTGCCAGGTGCTGGACCACTACACCCAGCTCACCGGCCGCCCGGCCCTGCCCACCAAGCAGTCCCTGGGCTACTGCGCCTCCACCATGTACTACGCCGAGCTGGAAAAGGACTGCGACCAGGAGATCTACAAGGTCATCGACAAGCACAAGAAGGAAGGCGTCCTGATCGACAACTTCTGGCTGGCGTCGGGCTACACCAGCGGGGAAGAGGACAATCTGCGGTATGTCTTCAACTGGAACTACAAGCGTTTCCCCGACCCGGCGGGCTTCTTTGCCCGGATGAACGAGATGGGGATCAATGTCATCCCCAACCTCAAGCCCGGCATCCTGAAAAATCACCCCTACATGCCTCTGTTTGAGAAGAACGGCGTCTTTGTCAAGACTCCCGATGGCACCGGCGACTACTATGGCCGCTGGTGGGGCGGGGAAGGCCGCTTCTTCGACTTCACCGGCAAGGCCGGCCGGGACACCTGGAAACAGCTGCTGAAGAAAAATGTCCTGGAGCTGGGGGCCAAGACGGTCTGGAACGACAACTGCGAGATGGACGGCGTGGAGGACCGCACCGCTCAGTGCGATTTTGAGGGCCAGAAGGGGACCATGGCCGAGCTCAAAATCCTTCATTCCAACCTGATGGCCTATGTGGGCAAGGAAGCTCTGGCCGAGGTCTACCCCGGCGAGCGCCCCTACATCATCAACCGGGCCGGCTTTGCAGGCATCCAGCGCTATGCCCAGGTGTGGGGCGGCGACAACCTCACCGACTGGCGCACCGTCAAGTTCAATATCGCCACCATCCTGGGCATGGGCCTGTCGGGCTGTGCCAACATGGGCTGCGATATCGGCGGCTTCCATGGCCCCGCCCCCGAGGCGGAACTGCTGCTGCGGTGGATTCAGAGCGGCATCTTCCAGCCCCGCTTCTGCCTGAACTCGGCCAACGACGACAACACCGTCACCCAGCCCTGGATGTACGAAGAGAACAACGACTACATCCGCGCCGCCTACGCTCTGCGCTACCGGATGCTGCCCTATCTGTACTCCCTGATGTATCAGGCCAGCCAGACTGGCATGCCGGCCATGCGGCCCCTGTTCCTGGAGTTCCCCGACGACCCCGCCTGCTACAGCGACCAGAACCTGACCTTTATGTACGGCAGCAGCGTCCTGGTGGCCAACGTGGTGGAGAAGGGGGCCCGGACCCGGACCATCTACCTGCCCGCCGGCTGCACCTGGTACGACATGAACGACAACCTCCGGCCCTATGCCGGCGGCCAGACCATCGAAGTGCCGGTGGACCTGGGCAGCATCCCCATGTTCCTGCGGGGCTCGGCAGTGTTCGTCACCAGTGAGGACGTGAAGCACATCCTCAGCGACACCCTGCGCCATCTGGACCTGCTGGTGGCTGCCGAGACCGACACCAGCTTTGTCCTGTACGACGACGACGGCCACACCCAGGATTATCAGAACGGGGTCTATTCCCGCACCGAAATCCAGGTCAAGGCCGGGGAACAGACTGTTCTGTCCTTCCGCAAGGAGGGCAGCTACACCGATACCGTGGACAGCCTCACCATCCGCCTGGTCAGCAAGGCCAAGGGCGCCTACTGGGTGACGGTGGACGGCCAGCCGGTGCCCCGCACCATCGTGCGGGAGGTCTTTGACGAGTCTCCCTGCGCCTGGTACTACAATATGTCGGACCGGACCATCTGGGTCAAATATCCCAAGCCCGCCCGCGACAACTACGACGTGGTCATCTCCACCGAGAAGTTCGACCTGGTGGGCATGGTCAAGGAAGAGGAGTAAAACCCCTTTTTCCTGAGCATTCCTGCGCCATTCCCTCCCGCAGCGCCCGGACGCACCCCTCCTGCCTTGGGGACGTCCGGGCACTTTTGCGCGCCGGAACGCCGGCCGGTTCAAACGCCCCGGACAGTGTAAAAGAAAAAAACGAAACAATACAAAACCTTGTCTTGGAACGGCGGCTGCAATCTGCTATAATAGGGCCGCAGACCAAAAAGAGGGCCTGATGGATGAAGGATAAGGAAAGGATGCTGCCTATGGAAACGACCCAGATCAAGAGCCGTCCCATCTGCCGCCGGGAAGCGGTGGTGCAGGGGGACAAATACCGGTTCAGCCTGCTGACGCCGCGGCTGTTCCGGCTGGAGTACAATGAGGCGGGGATCTTTGAGGACCGCCCCACCCAGTGCGTGATGAACCGGGAGTTCCCGGTGCCCGCCTTTGAGGTGTATGAGACCGAGCACTCCCTCAAAATCGTCACCGAAGGGGTGGAGCTGCTGTACAACAAACAGGCCTTTTCTCCCAGCGGCCTGTCCCTGACGGTCAAGGCCAGCAAGGACGCCCACAACGCCGTCTGGCATTACGGCGAGCCGGTGGAGGACCTGGGGGGCACCGCCCGCACCCTGGACGGGGCGGACGGCGCGGTGGAGCTGGACCACGGCGTGGTGTCCCGGGGCCGGTATGGCGTATTGGACGACAGCCATTCTCTGGTGATCCGGGAGGACGGCTGGGTGGAGACCCGGAAAGGGGAGACGGTGGACCTGTACTTCTTCGGGTACGGCCACGACTACCAGGGCTGCCTGCGGGATTTTTACCGCCTGACGGGGGACACCCCAATGCTGCCCCGGTTCGCCCTGGGCAACTGGTGGAGCCGCTACCACCGCTACACCGACCAGGAGTACAAGGAACTGGTCCAGCGGTTTGAGAAGGAACAGGTGCCCTTCTCGGTGTCGGTCATCGACATGGACTGGCACCTGGTGGACGTGGACCCCAAGTACGGCAGCGGCTGGACCGGCTACACCTGGAACAAAGAGCTGTTCCCCGACCCGCCGGCCTTCATGGACTGGCTGCACCAGCACAACCTGCGGGTGACGCTGAACGTTCACCCGGCGGACGGCGTCCGGGCCTTTGAGGAGGCCTACCGGCCCATGGCCGAGGCGCTGGGCCGGGACTGGCGCACCGGCGAGACCATCGAGTTCGACATTGCCGACCCCAAGTTCCTGAAAGCCTATTTCGAGTGCCTCCACCACCCCCAGGAAAAGGACGGGGTGGACTTCTGGTGGCTGGACTGGCAGCAGGGCACCCGCACCAAAATCCCCGGTCTGGACCCCCTGTGGATGCTGAATCACTACCACTATCTGGACAGCATGCGGGACGGCAAGCGGGGGATGACCTTCTCCCGCTACGCCGGCGTGGGCAGCCACCGGTACCCGGTGGGCTTCTCGGGGGATACCATCATCACCTGGGAATCGCTGGACTTCCAGCCCTATTTCACCGCCAACGCCAGCAATGTGGGCTATGGCTGGTGGAGCCACGACATCGGCGGCCATATGATGGGCTACAAGGACGATGAACTGTCCACCCGCTGGGTCCAGCTGGGTGTCTTTTCGCCCATCATGCGGCTGCACAGCTCCAACAGCCGCTTCACCGGCAAGGAACCCTGGAACTACAACCTGATTTCCGAGACGGTGATGAAGAAATACCTGCGCCTGCGCCATCAGCTGGTGCCCTATCTCTACACCATGAACCGGCTGGCCAGCCAGGAGGGCCAGCCGCTGGTTCGGCCCATGTACTATCTGGAGCCGGAACAGCCCGAGGCCTACGAGGTGCCCAACGAGTACTATTTCGGCACCCAGCTCATCGCCTGCCCCATCACCCGGCCCATGGACAAAAAGGCCGGGGCCGCCTCCTTCGAGGCGTGGCTGCCGGCGGGCAAGTGGTTTGACCTGTTCAACGGCCGGGTCTACGACGGCGGCCGGAAACTGATCCTCTGGCGGGGCATCGAGGACATCCCGGTGCTGGCCAAGGCGGGCGGCATTCTGCCCATGGCCGCCCTGGAACCCTACAGCAACCGCATCGACAACCCCGAGGCCATGGTGGTCAAGGTGTTCCCGGGCAGCGACGGAGCCTTTGATTTGTACGAGGACGACGGCGTCAGCCTGAACCCGGCTCCCACTGCCGCCGTCACCCATATGACCTGGGACTGCATGAAAGAAGGCTGCTTCACCATCGCTCCGGTGGAGGGCAATCCTGCCACCGTCCCCGCCCGGCGGACCTACACCCTGGAATTCCGGGGCGTGGCCGACCAGCCGGTGGAGGTGCTGGTGAACGGCCAGCCGGCAGAGGCCGCGTGCAGCTATCAGGAGGACACCCACACCCTGACGGTGCAGGCCCCCGCCATCACTCCCGCCGACCGGCTGGAGGTGCGGTTCGGCCATCCGGTGGCGGTGCGGTCCAATGACCTGCTGGGCCAGACCTTCCAGCTGCTGTACAAGGCCGAGATGGAGTACAACCTGAAAGAGCGGATCTACGGCTACCTGCAGAGCGGCATGAACGCCGCCGAACTGCTGGGCGTCCTCCAGACCATGGAGCTGACCGACGCCGTCCGCGGGATGCTGTCGGAAGTGCTGCTGGCGGAAACCCGCTGAGCGATATCCACATAAAGAAAGCCGGAAGGCTGCGGATTCATTCCGCGCCTTCCGGCTTTTTATTGTGTGTGGGCGGCCTGCCTGGGGCTGGTTATTCGTCCTTCTCCGGGGCGGCGGGCGTTTCGGGGGCCTCCGCGGCCTCTGGGGCGGCCTCAGCCTTTGCGGGAGCTTCCGGGGCGGCGGCCGGGCGCAGGTGCCAGATGTCGGCGTCGTACTGGGCGATGGTGCGGTCGGAGGAGAAATACCCCGACTTGGCAATGTTCACCAGCATCTTTTTGGCCCAGGCGGTGCGGTCCTCGTAGGCGGCCAGCGCCCGCTCCTTGGCGGCGATGTAGCTCTCCAGGTCCAGCAGGGCCATGAACCAGTCCTTGTACTTCAGGTCGTTCCACAGGGGCCACAGCAGGTTGGGGTCACCCAGCGAGAGCATCTGGGGCGTCAGCAAAAAGTCCACCAGATATTCCAGGTTGGGCCGGTGGTAGTAGTCCAGAGACCGGTAGGCATTGCGGGCGTAGAGGTCGATGACCTGGTCGCTGGATGCGCCAAAGGTGAAAATGTTGTCCGGGCCCACCAGATCGGCGATTTCCACGTTGGCGCCGTCCATGGTGCCCAGCGTTACCGCGCCGTTGGCCATAAACTTCATGTTGCTGGTGCCGCTGGCCTCCTTGGAGGCCAGGGAGATCTGTTCCGACAGGTCGCAGGCGGGGATCAGGGCCTCGGCCCAGCTGACGTTGTAGTTCTCCACCATCACCACATGGAGCCAGGGCCGGACGTCGGGGTCCGATTCGGTCAAAGCCTGCAGGCAGAGGATCAGGTGGATGATGTTCTTGGCCATGGTGTAGGCCGGGGCCGCCTTGGCCCCAAACAGGACGGTGATGGGCCGGGCCGGACGGCGGCCTGACTTGATCTCACAGTATTTGTAGATGACCCACAGGGCGTTCATCTGCTGGCGCTTGTACTCGTGGAGACGCTTGACCTGGATGTCAAAAATGGAGTTGGGGTCGATCTCCACCCCCTGGCGCTGCCGCAGCAGGGCCTGGAATTTCCGCTTGTTGTGCTGCTTGACCTCCAGCAGGGCGCTGAGGCTGTCGGCGTCGCCGGCGTAGTCCAGCAGCTTTTCCAGCTGGGCGGCGTCGCGGGTCCATCCGTCGCCGATCCGCTGGGTGATCCACCGGGCCAGGGCCGGGTTGCAGGCTTCCAGCCACCGGCGGAAGGTCACGCCGTTGGTCTTGTTATTGAACTTTTCGGGGTACAGGTCGTAGAAGGGTTTCAGCTCGCTGTTTTTGAGGATTTCGGTGTGGAGGGCCGCCACGCCGTTCACCGAGTGGCCGTAATGGATGTCCATATGGGCCATGTGCACCCGGCCCCAGGGGTCCAGGATGGACACCCGGTCGTCGCCGCTGCGCTGGCGGGCCCGGCGGTCCAGCTCCTCAATGATGGGCACCAGCTGGGGCGCCACCGTCCGGATGTAGTCCAGAGGCCACTTTTCCAGCGCCTCGGCCAGAATGGTGTGGTTGGTGTAGGCGCAGGTCTGTTCCACCTGGGCCAGGGCCTGGTCGAAGGTCAGGCCCAGACCGGTCAGCAGGCGGATCAGCTCGGGAATCACCATGGAGGGGTGGGTGTCGTTGATCTGGATGGCCACATGGTCGCTGAGGGTCTCGGGCCCGAAGCCCCGGCCGGCCAGTTCTTCCAGAATCAGCTGGGCCCCTGCCGACACCATAAAGTACTGCTGATACACCCGCAGCAGCTGGCCCTCGTAGTCGCTGTCGTCGGGGTAGAGGAAGGAGGTCAGGCAGTGGGGAATGTCCCGCTTGTCAAACCGGATGCCGTCGGCAGGGGGCTGGGCGGGGTCGGACACGTCAAACAGGTGAAGCCGGTTGGCAATGCCGCTGTGGGCGCCGGGCACCAGAATGTCGTAGAGGTTGGCCGTCAGCTCAAAGCCCCCGAAGGGAACGGTGAAGGTCTTGCCGGTGGAAATCAGCCAGCTCTCGGGCTGAATCCAGGGGTCGGGCTGCTCCTGCTGCCTGCGGTCGGTGAACTTCTGATGGAACAGGCCGTAGTGATAGTTCAGGCCCACGCCGTCCCCGGGCAGGCCCAGGGCCGCAATGGAATCCAGAAAACAGGCGGCCAGACGGCCCAGTCCGCCGTTGCCCAGCGAGGGCTCGGGCTCGTATTCCTCCAAAGCTGCCAGGGAGCGGCCCATTTCGTCCAGCAGGGTGCGGACCGGCTCGAACAGGCCCAGGGCCAAAAGGTTATTGCTGAGCAGCTTGCCCAGCAGAAACTCGGCTGAGAAGTAGTAGAGCTTGCGCCCGGTGTCGGGGGCCGGCAGGGCGGCGGCCCGCTCCTGGGTCAGGGCCAGCAGGGCCTGATAGAGCTGGGCGTCGGTGCAGTCCGCAGGCGGACAGCCAAAGCGCTCCTGGGTGATGGCGGACAGCTGCTGTTTGAGTTCCATGGGAAACCCCTCCTTTTCTGTGACAAAACAGAGTATGGATCAACCAAACAAGTTAGACTTACAGGCTGCGCAGCCAGAGGACGGCCTCCCAGGGGCGCAGGACCCCATCCCGGGGCGCGCCCTGGGTGACCAGCAGCGGGGTGCAGCCCCGGAAGGCCTCGGGCAGGTCAAAGGCAGCCTCCTGGCCGCTGAGGTTGACGGCGGCCAGCAGTTCCTGGCCGGCCCCCCGGCGCAGGTAGGCAAAGACCTGCTTGTCCTCGGGGCACAGCAGGGTGAAATCTCCCTCCACAAAGACCGGATGCTCCTTGCGCAGGGCAATCAGCTTCTGGTAGGTGTAAAAGACCGAGTCGGGGTCGGCCAGGGCGGCCTCGGCGTTGATCTCGGTGTGATTGGGGTTGAGCTTCATCCAGGGGGTGCCGGTGGTGAAGCCGGCGTTGGGCCCGGCGGTCCACTGCATGGGGGTGCGGGCGTTGTCCCGCATCATCCGGTGGATGTGGGCCATGGCCAGCTCCTCCGGCTCGCCCTTGGCGATCAGCTCATGGTAGGCGTTGATGCTCTCCAGGTCTCGCAGGTCCTCCAGGGGAAAGTCCACGTTGGTCATCCCCAGCTCCTCGCCCTGGTAGATGTAGGGCGTGCCCTGCAGGCCGTGGAGGGCCACCGCCAGGGCCTTGGCTGAGTCCACCCGATGGGCGCCGTCGTCGCCCCAGCGGCTGACGATCCGGGGCAGGTCGTGGTTGTTCCAGAAAAGGCTGTTCCAGCCGCAGCCGTGAAGGCCCTTCTGCCAGCGGGCAATGCTCTCCTTGAGCTGGGGCAGGGCGAAGTCTTTGGGCTCCCACTTGTTGCCGGTGTGGTCCAGCACCATCTGCTCAAACTGGAACACCATGCTGAACACGGTGCCGTCGGGGGCACTGTACTGGCGGGCCCGTTCGAGGTTGGCGCCCCAGGCCTCGCCCACCGTCACCAGGTTGGCCCCGCCCCAGGTCTCCCGGTTCAGTTCCCGCAGAAACTCCATCAGATGGGGGCCGTTGGCGGTGATTTTGCGGTCGGGCTCCTTGGCCACCTGGTCGATGACGTCCAGGCGGAAGCCCTCCACCCCTTCCTCCATCCAGAACCGGATCATCCGGTACAGTTCCTGCCGGACGGCGGGGTTGAACCAGTTCAGGTCGGGCTGCTGGGGGGCGAACTGATGGAAGTAATACTGTCCCACCGCCGGCACATAGGTCCAGGCCGGCCCGCCGAAGGCGGCCCGCATGTCGTTGGGCAGGACGCCCGGCTCGCCGTCCCGCCAGACGTAGTAGTCGTGGCAGGGGTTGTCCCGGCTCTGGCAGGCCGCCTGGAACCAGCGGTGCTGGTCGCTGGTATGGTTCAGCACCAGGTCCAGCAGGATGCCGATGCCCCGGGCCTTAGCCTCCCGGATCAGGGTGCGCATGTCGTCCAGGCTGCCGAACATGGGGTCGATGGCCTGATAGTCGGCCACGTCATAGCCGTTGTCGGCCTGGGGGGAGGCGAATACCGGGCACAGCCACAGGGCGTCCACACCCAGTTTCTGGAGATAGTCCAGCCGGGAGAGGATGCCGGGCAGGTCGCCGATGCCGTCCCCGTTGGAGTCCTGGAAGCTCTTGGGATAAATCTGGTAGATGACAGCTTGTTTCCACCAGTCTTTTTTGCTGAAATTCATCATAGGGAAAAACCTCCTTGTTGTGGATGGGATGGGCGCTCAGGCCCGGCGGATCAGGATGCCGCCGGGGGCCAGGACGCCGCCGTCCCAGCCACGGCAGAACAGTTCCTCGCCGCCCGGGGCCAGGGGCTGGGGCTGGCTGCCGGCGTTGAGGCAGATTTCCAGCGCCTCGGCCGGATTGCCCCGGCGGTAGCGGACCAGACGCCCGGGGCCGGGGTCAAAGGCGATCTCCCGGCCCTGGAGGGCGGGTTCCTGCCGGCGCAGGGCAATGAGGGCCTGCAGGGCGTCATGGCTGGCCTTGCCGGCGGGGGTGTCCAGCTCCTCCCAGGGCATGCACCGGCGGCAGTCGGGGTCGGGGCCGCCCTCCATTTCCAGCTCGGTGCCGTAGTAGATGCAGGGGCTGCCGGGCAGGGTGAACAGGGCCGCCAGCTGCTGCCAGAAATCCGCCTCCGAGGCGGCGCGGGTCCGCAGCCGGATGGTGTCGTGGGAGTCCAGCAGGGTGAACTGGGCGGTGTCCACCTGGGGCGGGTAGGCCGCCAGGCACTGGCCCACATCCCAGCCGAAGGCCTCGGCGGGGAGGGCGTCGTCCTCAAAGAAGCGGCGCAGGGCGCTCTGGAGGGGATAGTGCATGACGGCGTCGTACTCGTCCCCCTCCAGCCAGGGGGAGGCGTCGTGCCAGATCTCGCCCAGCAGGTACAGGTCGGGCTTGAGGGCCTTGAGCCGGGCCCGCAGTTTGCGGAGGAAGGCGTGGGAAATCTCGTTGCCCACGTCAAAGCGGATGGCGTCGATGTCGTACCGGCGGACCCAGTTCTCGCACAGGGTGATGAAGTACTCCTGCACTTCCGGCTCGTTGGTGTTGAGCTTGGGCATGCCGCCGTGGAAGGCAAAGGAGAAGTACCGGCCGTCCCGGGTGTCCCCCTCGGTGAAGGGCCACTGACGGACAAAGAACCACTTCCAGTAGGGGGACTGGGGGCCGTGCTCCACCACATCCCGCCAGGGGGCAAAGCCGGGGCCGCAGTGGTTGAATACGGCGTCCAGCATCACCCGGATGCCGTTCTGATGGGCGGCGCGGACCAGGCGGGACAGGTCCGCCTCGGTGCCGAAATCGGGGTCGATGCGGGTGTAGTCGGCGGTGTCGTATTTATGGATGCTGGGGGAGGCGAAAATGGGGGTCAGGTAAAGGCCGCTGATGCCCAGCCGGGCCAGGTAGGGCAGTTTGGAGGTGATGCCCGCCAGATCTCCGCCGAAGCGGTCGGCGTTGGTGACCGGCCCCCGCCGCCAGGGCAGGGCCCCGGGCCGGCCGCTGCCGCCCCGGCAGAACCGGTCGGGGAAAATCTGATACCAGACGGTATGGCGGACCCAGTCGGGGGGCGCGATGCAGTCGGCGGGGTTCATCCAGGGCATGGTGAAGCACTGGACCCGGTTGTCCAGCTGGAGGAAGGGCCGCAGCCCGTCCTCATAGTAATACCAGCACTCCTCCCCCTGATGCACCGCGAAGCAGTAGCGCAGACGGCGGTAGGGTGGGCGGAGGGTGGTAGTCCACAGCTGGTGATGTTCCAGGGTGAAGGCGGGGGACATGGGGGCCCGGCGGCCCTGCCAGGCGGCCTCGCCGCCGGCGATGCCGCCCTCGTAGGGGTCGGCGTAAATCAATTCCACCGCATCGGCGTCCCGGCCGGTGCGCAGGGTGATCTGAAGGGTTTCCTGGTCCAGGGCGCAGCACATGGGGGTGCGGGCCTGATGGGTGATGGCAGCCAGATTCATAGATGGCGTTGCCTCCTTGTTGTGATGGGAAAATGGGTGTACAGCCTCAGTTTACTCCTGGGCCCAGCCGTTGTCCAGACCTGCGGCGGCGGGGCGTTCCAGCGCCTCGCAGACCCGCAGCATCTCGCCCACGCTCCAGGCCTGGGCGAAGCACCCGCGGGAGGGTCCCGGCGCGGCGCCGTCGTAGATTTCGGGCAGCTGGCCCAGGCACCCCTCCCGCAGGGCGGGGACCAGGGCGTCCAGGTCCCGGCTCACCCGGTGGCAGGCGTCGGGGCCGAAATTCCCCAGCCGCAGCTCGGCCAGATAATACCCGCCCAGGGGGAAGGGCCAGACGGTGCCCTGATGATAGGCCAGGTCCCGCACCTTCTGGGGGCCGCCGTAGACGGGATGGAAATTGGGATCGGCGGGGTCCAGGGTCCGCAGGCCGCAGGGGGTCCACAGGGCCCGGCGGACGCTGCGCACCACCCCTTCCGCCTGGGAGCGGGTGAGGGGGGTGAAGGGCATGGACACCGCCCAGATCTGGTTGCACCGCAGCTGGGTGTCGGCCTCGGAGGGGACATCCCCGATGATGTCCCGCAGCCGCTGCTGGTCCGGCATCCAGAAGCTGCGGCGGAAGCTCTCGCCCACCCGGTCGGCCAGGGCGTCATAGGATGCGCCCTCGGCGCCGGTCAGGGGCGCCAGCCGGGCCATGATCCGGAGGGCGTTGTACCAGTAGGCGTTGACTTCCACCGGCTTGCCGTGGCGGGGAGTGGGGAGGATGTCCCCGATCCGCACGTCCATCCAGGTCACCTGATCCAGGCCCTGGCCGGCGCAGATGAGGCCGTCGGCGTCCATGTGGATGCCGTGGAGGGTGCCGGCCTGATACCGCTCCACAATGCGGGCGGCACAAGGCCAGACCTCCCGGACAAAGGCGTCGTCCCCGGTGCGGACATGATACAGCCACAGGCAGTTGATGAACAGCAGGGCGGCGTCCACCGTGTTGTACTGGGGCGGGGCGTCCTGGTCGGGGAAGAGATTGGGCAGCAGGCCGTCCCGCTCGTTTTCGGCAAAGGTGCGCAGGATGCTTTTGGCGTCCTCCCACCGGCCGGTGGAGAGGGTGCAGCCGGGCAGGGCGATCATGGTATCCCGGCCCCAGTCGGTGAAGAAGGGGTAACCGGCGATGATGGTCTTGCCGCCGGTGGAGGCCCGGTCCACCACAAAGGCGTCGGCGGCCTCCGAGAGAACCTTGCCCAGAGGGCTGCGGAGCCCGGCGGCCGTGGCCTGGGCCTTGCGGCGGCGGGCCTGGCCCGAGAGAACCGCATCGGCTTTGGGCAGCCGGGGCTCGGTGCTGAATACCACGGCGGCCTCCCGGGTCTCACCGGGGGCGGCCTCAAACAGGAAGCGGCCCGCTGCGCCGCACAGGCCGGTGGGGGTGCGGCCGTCGGGGGCGTCGTGGCGGAAGAACAGGGTCTCAAACTGAGGCGCTTCCAGGGCTTCGGCCCGGCCTCCTTCCACCGAGAAATACAGGTCCATTCCGCCGCTGGACACCCGGCCGGCCTGCCAGTCAAACATGCGGCGGCGGGTCATCTTGCCCCCTTTGGGCACAAAGCGCAGCCAGGGGGTGACGGTCAGGGCGCAGGGGGAGGCGGAGCCGTTTTCAATGGTGTAGCGGACCGCCGCCGTGTTGGCGCCGTACTGGATGGCCACCCGGCGGGTGACCCGGATGCCCTCCGCCTCATAGACCCAGCAGGGGCCCTCGGCGTCCATCAGGATCAGATGCCGCCAGCCGTCCTCGGCGGGGGCGCCGGCCTTGTCCTGGGTGGAGAGCCAGAGGCGCTGGCCGCCTGCGTCCAGCTGTTCGGACAGACGGTGGACCAGGTCAAAACGGGCGGTGGGGGCCCGCAGGCAGGCCATCAGAAAGGCGTGGTCGTTGCGGGTGGCCGAGAAGGCCGCCGACAGGGAGCAGTAGCCGCCCAGGCCGTTGGCCAGCAAAAAACAGTTCTGCTGGGCGTTTTCGCCGGCAAAGTCCTGCCGGCCAAAGAGAAAGTCCATAGCAATGTACTCCTTAATCCAGTGATGTCCGGCCCAGAATCAGGGCGCCGGAGGCGGGCAGCTGGGCCAGGCCGTCCAGCAGGACGGGGGCCTGGTCCTGCCAGCAGGTGCTGCGGCCCTCGTCGGCCAGCAGCTGCCACCGGCCCTCGGGCAGGGCGGCGGGACGGATGCGGTCGGATGCGTTGTAGAACAACAGCAGCTGATCCCAACGGCTGGCGGGGCCGCTGTTGTCCAGCAGGAAGGCCGCGCACAGGCGGCTGGGCCGCCAGGAGGCCAGAAGCCGGTTCCGGGCCTGCTCGGTCTTGTCCCACAGGGCGGGCAGATGCTGGCGCAGGGCCATCAGGCCCCGGTAATATTCCTCCAGCTCATGCCAGGGCCCCGACCAGGCCCGGGTCCAGTCCAGCTGGTTGAGCCGGGCGGGGGCGTTGTAGCTGTCCTGCAGGCCCTGTTTGGTGCGGCCGAATTCCTCGCCCGCCAGCAGGAACAGGCGGCCCTGACAGCCAAAACAGAAGGCCGCCGCCAGACGGTTGGCCCGCAGGACCTCGGGGGTGGGGGTGTCAAAACTTCGGGTGGGGTCCATGGTGATGACCAGTTTGTCCCACAGGGTCCAGTCGTCGTGGCTGGACAGGTAGGTGATGGTCTGAGAGGGGGTCCGCACCGCGAACCGGCCGCCCTTCACCCCGGCCCAGCCGGTGACGGCGGCGCTCAGGTCGGCCAGCCGGGCCGAGCCGCCGTTGACAAAGCCGGGACGCTCGGCGTGGAGGATATGGCCTTTGACCAGGTCCCGGGTGGCGTCGCAGAAGGCGCCGATGTTTTCATCCAGGGTGGGCAGGGCCCGCTTGCCGGCAGGGACCGCTTTCCGGTGCATGGGGCTGCGGCCGGCGCTCCAGGGCTCGCCGAACAGCAGTTTTTCGCCGCGGCCGTATTCCGCGTCCAGGGCGGAACGAATCCGCTCCATCAGGCCGGTGTCCAGCAGGCCCATCAGGTCGAACCGGAAGCCGTCCATGTGGTATTCCCGGGCCCAGTACAGCACCGATTCCAGGATGTACCGCCCGCACATGCTCCGCTCGCTGGCCAGGTCGTTGCCGCAGCCCGAGCCGGTGGCGGGGCTGCCGTCGGGGTTCTGGCGGTAGAAGTACCAGGGTTCGGTCCGCCACAGCCAGGAATCCAGCTTGTAGGTGTGGTTGTACACCACGTCCATGATGACCCGGAAGCCGCTGCGGTGGAGGGCCTGGACCGCCTCTTTCAGTTCCCGGATGCGGACGGCGCCGTCGGCGGGGTCGGAGGCGTAGCTGCCCTCGGGGACGTTGTAGTTCACTGGGTCATAGCCCCAGTTGAAGGCCTCGGGATCGCTCTCGGGCACCGAACCATAGTCGTACACCGGCATCAGCTGCACATGGGTGATGCCCAGCCGCTTGAGGTAGTCCAGACAGGTGGGGTGGACCCCGTCGCCGTCCAGGGTGGTGCCGGTGAGGGTCAGGGCTTTGTACTTGCCCCGCAGTTCCTCGGGGACGCCGCTGTGGACGTCGTGGGAAAAGTCCTTGACGTGGACCTCCCAGATGATGTCCTCGGGATGGCGGGCCGGGGGCTGGTCGGCGGCCCAGCCCTCGGGATCGGTGCGGCGCAGGTCGATGACCATGCTGCGGAACCCATCCCGGCCGCAGGCCCGGGCCCAGGGGTCGGCGGTCTGCCGGGTGACCCCCTCGCTGTCGGTGACGGCGTAGTCGTAATAGCGGCCGTCCAGGTTGCCCTCCACCTCGGTCTGCCAGACCCCGCGCTCGCCCCGGACCAGGTCGATCATCAGGGTGCTGTCCCCGGCGCTGCCGTCCTCGTACAGGGACAGGGTCACCTTGCGGGCGGTGGGGGCCCAGAGGGCAAAGCGGGTGGACCGGGCCGTCCACAGGGCCCCCAGGGGGGCGTCGGTGTGGAACTGGACTTCAAATGCCTTGGAATCGTACATTTTGCGGCGTGCGGCCGCGGTTTGGGTTTCAGTCTGCATGAAAGCTCCTTCGGTCTGTCAAAAGGACAGCAGCCGCCAGATATGGGAGTCTGACGGCTGCTGCGTGGGTTGGGACTTGGGGGAAAATGCGCTCAGAGAATACCGATCAGCCCTTGACCGCGCCGGCCATGCCGTTGACGTAGTATTTCTGCAGTTTCAGGAACAGGATTGCAATGGGAATCGAGATCAGCACGGCGCCGGCCGCGAAGCAGGTGTACCAGTTGTCAATGTACTCCTTCTCCAGCATCTTCCACAGGCCGATGGCCACCGTGTACTGGTCGGAGTTGGCGCGGCAGATCACCTTGGCGAAGATGAAGTCCACCCAGGGTCCGATGAACGAGGTCAGGACGGTGTAGATGACGATGGGCTTGGACAGGGGCAGGGTGATCTTGGTGAAGATCTGCCAGCGGGTGCAGCCGTCCAGCAGGGCGGCTTCGTCCAGCGCCATGGGGATGGTGTCAAAGAAGCCCTTGGTAATCTGGAAGCCCAGGGCCGCGCCGCCCGAATAGCACAGGATCAGGGCCAGACGGACGTTGTTGCCCTCGGTGAGGCCCACCGCCTTCAGGATGAAGTAGACGGCCACCATGGACATGAAGCCGGGGAACAGGCCCAGGATCATGGCCATGTTCATGTAGGGCTTGCGCATTTTGAACCGCAGCCGGGACAGGCAGTAGGAGGCCGACAGCAGGAAGAAGGCGGACAAAATGCAGGAGCAGACGGCGATGAACAGGGTGTTCATGAACATCTGGGGGAAGTTGAGGATGCTGGTGTCGGTGAACAGCTTGATGTAGTTGTCCAGGGTGTAGGACTTGGGGAAGAAGGTGGAGACGTAGCTGCCTTTCTCGGCGCGGAAGCTGGTCAGCACCACCCACAGGACCGGGAACAGCCAGATCACCGCCAGGATGGACAGGACCACATAGACAATGGCGTTGTTGCGGGCCTTGATGCGCTTGGCGCTGGCCTGTTTTTGATTGGAACTCATGCTCAGAAGCCTCCTTCTTCACGGTAGGACTTGCTGCGGCGATAGGTCAGCAGCGAGCCGATGGCCAGGATGATAAAGGTCAGAATGCCGACGACGGCGCCCACGTTGTAGTACTGCTTGTCGATGGTCAGCTTGTACAGCCAGGTGACCAGCAGGTCGGTGCTGCCGGCGGTGGAGGCCAGATCGGTGACGGGGTCGCCGCCCGACAGCAGATAGATGACGTTGAAGTTGTTGACGTTGCCGGCGAAGGTGGCGATCAGATAGGGGGTGGTGACGTAGAACATGTAGGGCAGGGTGATGCGGAAGAAGGTCTGCACCGAGTTGGCGCCGTCCACCGTGGCGGCCTCATAGAGGTCGGTGGGGATGTTCTGGAGCACGCCGGTGAGCTGGAGCAGGGTGTAGGGGACGCCCACCCAGATGTTGATGAGGATGACGGTGACCCGGGCCCAGGTGGGATCGGTGAAGAAGGGAAGGCTGGTGCCCTCGGCGATGAAGCCCAGCTGGCGCAGCAGGACGTTGACGGCGCCCTCGGGCTGGAGCATGGTGCGCATGATCAGCAGGGAGACGAACATGGGCACCGCGCAGGGCAGCACGAAGCAGAAGCGCCAGAAGCCCTTGAACTTGGTTTCCTTGCGGTTGATGACGATGGCCAGGATCATGCCGGCGAAGTAGTTGGTGAAGGTGGCGAAGAAGGCCCAGACCAGGGTCCAGCCCAGGACCCGCCAGAAGGTGGAGCCCAGAACCGAGTTGGAGTCAAACAGGGTGCGGAAGTTGTCCAGGCCCACCCAGTCGAACAGGACCAGATGGTTGCCGATCTTGCTGTAGTTGGTGAAGGCCATGCAGATCATAAAGACCAGGGGCAGGATGGTCAGCACCGTGATGAAGAACATGGAGGGGGTCATCAGGAGGCGGTAGAGGTTGGAGTCCAGCAGCTCCTTCAGGTCCTCGGTGAAGGTGTTGATGTGCTTGCCGGCCTTGGCCATGCACTCGGCGTGGTAGGCGCTCTTGAGGGTGCCGCGCCAGATCCAGAACACCAGGCCGGTGATGAACAGGGTGGCCAGGCCGTACAGGAGCAGCAGGATGGACTGGTCGCCCTGGGTGTACTCAAAAATCTGCAGTTCCTCGTTCCAGTACTCCTGTTGTTCCACGCTGCCCAGGCCCACCAGCATGGACAGGTTGTAGAAGCCCTGGGTGAACATAAAGACCAGATAGGCTACTTCCACCGCCAGGAACAGCAGGCCCTTGACCACCTGTCCGTGGACGATGTTGCCCAGGCCCATGACCAGGGCCGAGAGTTTGGTCTCGATGCCGCCGTCTTTCAAAGCTGCCGTGCAGGTGCAGGGGTTTTCGGCCACATAGGCACGGCGCAGTTTCAATGCGCTTGTCGCGTTCATCCTCGATTCCTCCCTTTCCTTACGAGATGCCGTTGCTGTTCATGGCGTCGTTCATGGCGATGGTCTGTTCCGCGGCGTTTTCGTGGGTGACGGTCCCGCTGCGGATGCCCTTGCCCAGGTTCTCCACGGGGGTCCAGCAGTTGCTCATGGAGGCCACGAAGGGCTGCAGAACCGAGGTGTTGTCGAAGGTGTCGTTCTGGGCGGCCACCACCAGGTCGCTGGCGATGGCGGGGTCGGCCAGCAGCTTGGTGTTGCAGGGGATCACGTTGCGCAGCTCATAGTGGAGCTGCTGGGCCTCGGCGGAGCCCAGGTAGATGGCCAGCTCGATGGCCTGCACCATGTACTTGCTGTGGGAGTTGACGCCGATGGCCTTGCTGCCGGCGTAGGCGTACATCTGTTTCTCCTCGCCGTTCAGGGTGTAGGTGGGCAGGGCGGCCACGCCCATGTTCTCGCCCAGGATCTCCTTGATGGAGGCTGCATCCCAGGAGCCGCTGAACATGGCGTTGATGCTGCCGTCGCGCAGGCCCGCAATGCCCGAGCCGTCGGCATCCACCACGAAGTTGGGGTGATTGTACAGGTCGATCAGGTAGTTGGTGACCTCCACAGCGTTCTCGCCGCCGAAGTCGGCGCCCAGCTCTTCCTGGGTGCCGTCACCGAACAGGGTGCAGCCGTTGCCGAAGTAGAAGGCCGGCAGGTACCAGGAGTTGGTGAAGGGGAAGCTGACCACGCCCTTTTCCAGCATGGTGTCCAGGTTCTTCACGTCCTCCTCCGAAAAGACCCGCTTGTCATAATACATATACCAGGTGTTGGTGGTAAAGGGGACGGCGTACAGGTAGTCGTCCAGGGTCAGAGAGTCCAGCAGAGCGTCGCTGTTGGTGGACTTGATCTGATCGGCGTATTTGCCGCCAAACTTGGCCACAGCGCCCGCATCGGTCAGGTTGGTCAAAACGTCGTTGGTGAACATAAAGACGTCGGCGCTGGCCTCGGGGTCCTGGGAGATGGTGGTGCCGGCGCTGGTCTCATCCACAACGCCGTAGACAAAGGTGATGTCCCACTCGGGGTGAAGCTCGGCAAACCGCTCGCAGCAGGTCTGGAGCCACTGGCCGCTGTCTTTGGACTGGTCCTCGGACGGACTCCAAACCATGAGGCGAACCTCTTCGCTCGCGCCGCTTTGTTGGCTGGAGCAGCCGGTCAGCAAACCCAGCATGGTGGCCCCTGCCAGCAACAGGGCAAGGGCTGCGGACAATTTTTTGCGCATGTGGCAATTCCTCCTATCGTGTAGTATGGCCGTGTGAACCAAAATGCGAAAGTTTCGTAATGTTTCGCTCTGGGATAAATATAAACCTGTTTTGGCGAAGAATCAAGTCTTTTTGGTGGTTCGTGAATAATTTGTGAAGGTTGTACAACAAAAGTGTCTGACTTTATGGTGATATGACAAAACGAAGTATACCAGCTGAAACTCTCGAAACTTTTTTAAAGGTTTCGACATTTGCCTTTTTGGCATGGAGAAGGTATAATAAAAGCCATATTGGCATAGAAGGAAGGTGCCGGCCGGGATGGTCACAATGGATGATATCGCAAAGAAAGTGGGCGTCTCCAAGGGGACCGTATCCAAGGCGCTGAACGGCGCGCCCGACGTCAGCGACGCGCTGCGCAAGACCATCCTGGAGACAGCGGTGGCCCTGGGCTATACCCGGGCCCGCCGCGGCGCGGTGCGGAGCCTGTGTATCCTGATCGAGAATATGAGCTGCAGCAAACCGGAGGATTTCGGCACCGATATCGTCACCGGCTTCCGCCAGATGGCGGAGCCCTCGGGCTATGGCGTGCGGGTGGTGGAGCTGACCAAAGAGCTGCAGCAGTCGGTGCCTTACGATACCTTCATGCTGCGGGAGGGGTATCTGGGGGCCCTGGTTCTGGGCATGAGCCTGAACGACCCCTGGATGAAGGAATTTCCCCGCAGCCGCACCCCGGCGGTGCTGTACGACAACCTGATCCTGGGCAACCCCACCGTGGCCACCCTGGGCATCGACAACAACGAGGCCATCGGTCAGGCGGTGGAGGCCCTGTACGGCATGGGTCACCGGAAAATCGGCTACCTGAGCGGGGCTTTGGGCTCCCACATCACCCAGGTGCGGTACCGCAGCTTCTTCTATGAGCTGAACCGCCGCAAGCTGCCCAGCTCCAAGAGCCTGGCGGGGTACTCCTATTACTTCTCCGAATGCCTGGACAACCACCTGCCCCGACTGCTGGACCAGGGGGTCACTGCCATCCTGTGCAGCTCGGACCTGCTGGCCCATACGGTGCTGATCCGCTGCCAGGAACTGGGCATCGACGTGCCCCGGCGGCTGAGCATTGTGGGCTTTGACGACCTGCCTTTCTGCGCCCACACTGCTCCGCCCCTCACCACCATCCGCCAGGACCGGCTCCAGATCGGCAAGAGCGGCTATTATGCCCTGGACAGCCTGATGAACGGAGTGCCCATCAGCAGCCTGCTGCTTCACGGACAGCTGATTCTCCGGGGCTCCACCGGCCCCGCCCCCAAACTGCCCCGGAACCGATGAAAACACAAAGCCCCCGCCCTCCAGACCGAGGGCAGGGGCTTTTTTGCGCCCAGAGACAGAAAAACGCCCTCCGGCGAAAGTCGAAGGGCGTTTTATACTGTCAAAAAATCAGTCCTGGTAGTGGAGCTGGTCGGCGGTGAGGGCCTCCAGCACCGGTACCATGGCGGCGGCCTCGGCCCGGGCGGCGGACAGGTCCATATCCTGCCAGTTGCCGCACTCCACCTCGCTGGCGCCGGGAATGGGCCCGTCATAGGACGCCATAAACCGGAAGGACTCCACCGTCAAGGCCAGAGCCTCGGCGGGGGTCAGGCCCCGGGTCAGCAGGTAAAAGCCGGTGCGGCAGCCCATGGGGCCCACATAGATGACCCCCTGGCTCCAGGCACTGTTGCGGGCATAGGTGGCGAACAGGTGCTCCAGGGTGTGGGCTGCGCCGGTGGAGAGATAGTCGCCCTGGTTGGGGCGCTTCATCCGGATGTCCCAGGTCAGGACGTCGCCGTCCTGGCGGCTCAGGTACATGCCGGGCAGCAGCCTGGTGTGATCCACGCAGAAACTGGCGATCCGTTCCATGGAGGCGCCTCCTTAGGCCTGGCCCTGCAGGGACTGGACGCTGCCGTGCGCGCAGTCCACCGCGATGTCCAGACCGTCGCGGATGTGGCTGGTGGCGCCCTGTGCGCCCACGATGGCGGGCTTGAGCAGGGCATTGGCGGTGATGGCGGCATGGCTGTTCATGCCGGGTTCCTCCACCACCAGAGCGGCAGCCTCACGGATATAGGGCATCATCTCGTTGCTGGTGAAGGGCAGGACCAGGATCATGCCGGGCTTGAAGCGGGCCTTGATCTCGTCCAGGCTGTGGCAGACGCAGGCCTTGCCGGTGGCGCTGGCGTTGGCAGCGTCCTCGCGGCCCACGCCCACGCCGGAAGCCAGGCAGTTGCCCACCATGTGGATCTTCACCATGTTGGTGGTGCCGCTGACGCCCACCGGCACGCCGGCGGTGACCACGGCCAGCTCGCCGTTGTGGATATAGCCGTACTTCTCGGCCAGGCTGGTGGACACGTCGATCAGTTCATCGGTGCTGTGGGCCAGAGGCATCAGCAGCGGGGTGATGCCCCAGGACAGGGCCAGCTGACGCTGGACCTGCTGGCGCATGACAAAGGCGATGATGGGCTGATCGGGACGGTACTTGCTCAGCAGACGGGCGGTGTTGCCGGACTCGGACACGGTGACGATGGCCGAGGCGTTGACGTCCTGGGCGGTGAGGCAGGCGGCGTGGGCGGTAGCGTCGCTGACGCTGGTGGTGCCGTTGACCTTCATCCGGCTCAGGCGGTGGACCTGGTAGTGGGCGTCGGCCTCGGTGCGCTCGGCGATCTGGGACATGGTCCGCAGAGCCTCCACCGGGTAGGCGCCGGCAGCGGTCTCGCCCGACAGCATGATGGCGGAGGTGCCGTCATAGATGGCGTTGGCCACGTCCGAAATCTCGGCACGGGTGGGGCGGGGGTTGTTCATCATGCTGTCCAGCATCTGGGTAGCGGTGACGATGGGCTTGCCGAAGGAGTAGGACCGGTCAATGATGGACTTCTGGATGCTGGGCAGCTCGGAGAAATCAATCTCGACGCCCAGGTCGCCGCGGGCCACCATGACGGCGTCGGCGGCAGCCAGAATGCTGTCGATGTTCTCGACGCCCTCGGGGTTCTCGATCTTGGCGATGATGCGGATTTTGGAGTCGTACATGTTCAGCAGGTTGCGGATCTCGTAGACGTCCTGGGCCGTCCGCACAAAGGAGGCGGCGATGAAGTCAAAGCCCTGCTCGATGCCGAAGATGATGTCGTCCCGGTCCCGCTGGCTCATATAGGGCATGGACAGGTGGACGCCGGGAACGTTGACGCCCTTCTTGTTCTTGATCTTGCCTGCGTTCAGGACGGTGCAGATGATGTCGGTGTCGGTGACCTCGCGGATGGACAGCTTGATCAGGCCGTCATCCAGCATGATGGTGCCGCCGGGAGCCACGTCGTGGGGCAGGTCCTTGTAGGTGATGCTGACCATCTCCTTGGTGCCCTCCACCTCGCGGGTGGTGAGGGTGAAGGTCTGGCCTTCGTCCAGCATCTCGGAGCCGTTCTTGAAGTCCTTCAGACGGATCTCGGGGCCCTTGGTGTCCAGCAGGGCGGCCACAGGCTGGTTCAGCTCTTCACGGATGGCCTTCAGGGCGTCGAAACGGCCCTTGTGCTCCTCGTGAGAGCCGTGGGAAAAGTTGAAACGGGCCACGTTCATCCCGTTTTCTACAAGCGCCCGCAGCACGCCCTCCTTGTCGGTGGAGGGACCCAGGGTGCAGATAATTTTGGTTTTGCGCATAGCGTTTACCTCCTGGCATACCAATGCCGTATATGAATGATATTTTATGCCATACACTCTTATTATAACTTGATGGATACCAATGAGCAAGAAGTTTTTTGCGAAAATGTTGTGACGGGCAACGTTTTGGAGGCCGGAAAGCCTTCGCGGAAGATCGGTGAAAGTGTGACTTTGCCTCTTTTGCGGGGTGGGGAAATATGGTATACTGAAATCAAACCAGCGCCCCGGCGCGCCGTCCTCCGCCCAGGAGGATGGACAGGCCCCGGCGCCCTTTGACCCGCGGGACGCCCGGCAGGGGCCCCGCAGAAAGGACTAAAACACTATGGCAAAACGTGTATTTTTGATCGTTCTGGACAGCTTTGGCATCGGTGCGGAGCCGGACGCCGCCGCCTTTGGCGACGAGGGCACCAACACCCTGGGAGCCATTGCCCGGGACCCGGCCTTTGACTGCCCCAACATGGGCCGTCTGGGCCTGTTCAACATCGACGGCGTGACGGCGGGCCAGCCGGACGCCGCCCCCATCGGCGCCTTTGCCCGGCTGCAGGAGCAGAGCATGGGCAAGGACACCACCATCGGCCACTGGGAGATTGCCGGCGTGGTCAGCCCCGAGCCGCTGCCCACCTTCCCCAACGGTTTCCCCGACGAGCTGATCGCCGAATATGAGGCCAAAACCGGCTACAAGGTCCTGTGCAACAAGCCCTATTCCGGCACCGAGGTGCTGAAGGACTACGGCGAGCAGGCCATGGCGGAAAACGCCCTCATCGTCTATACCAGCGCCGACAGCGTGTTCCAGGTGGCGGCCAACGAGGCCCTGGTGCCGGTGCCCGAACTGTACCGCTGCTGCGAGATCGCCCGGGAGATGCTGAAAGGCAAGTACGGCGTGGGCCGTGTCATTGCCCGGCCCTTTGTGGGGGACAAGGCGGACAACTTCCGCCGCACCACCAACCGCCACGACCTGAGCCTCAAGCCCCCCCGCGACACCATGCTGGACCTGATCGGCAAGGCCGGCCAGGACGTCATCGCCGTGGGCAAGATCTTCGACATCTTCGACGGCCAGGGCGTCACCGAAAAGATCAAGACCACCGGCAACACCAACGGCATCGCCTTCACCCAGGCCCTCCAGACCCGGGACTTTGAGGGCCTGGCCTTTGTCAACCTGGTGGACTTCGATATGCTGTACGGCCACCGCCGCGATATCCCCGGCTACGCTGCCGCCGCCACCGAGTTTGACCGGTTCCTGACCGGCTTCCTGCCCGGCATGCGGGAGGACGATATCCTGATGGTCACCGCCGACCACGGCTGCGACCCGTCCTACCTCAAGACCACCGACCACACCCGGGAGTATGTGCCCTGGCTGGTCTACGGCAAAAAGATCCGCCCCGGCGTCAACCTGGGCACCCGCATGAGCTTTTCCACCATCGCCCGGACCATCTGTGAATATCTGGGCGTGGACGCCTCCAGCCTGGACGGCCAGAGCGTCTGGAACGAGATCAAAGCTTAACTTGTTTTCCCGCCGATAAAAACGCCCCCGCCTTCTGTTTGTGGAAGGCGGGGGCGTTTATGCTGGATTAGTTTTTGGATGCCAGGTCGGGGTGGTACTGGGCGCAGGTGCACTTTTTCCACTTGAGGCCGCTGCCGCAGGGGCAGGGATCGTTCCGGCCGATCTTGCCCACGCGCACCGGCTTGTTGGCGGCGCCTGCCACCTGGCCGGCGGCTGCGGCCCGGGCGCCGGCGCTCTGGCCGGTCATCTTCTGGCGCAGGGCGGCGATGTCAGCCGAAGCAGGGGCGGCCGGAGCGGCCGCTGCGGCGGGGGCGGCGGGAACAGCAGGAGCGGCTGCCGCAGGTGCAGCGGGGGCCGGCTGCTGGGCAGCGGCCTGGGGTGCAGGCTGGCCCTGCTGGACCGGGCGGACCTCGATCATCAGCAGCATCTTGACGGTGTCCTCACGGATGGAGTCCACCATCTGGTCGAACATGTCAAAGCCCTCGATGCGGTATTCCACCACGGGGTCCTTCTGGCCGTAGCTGCGCAGGGAAATGCCTTTGCGCAGCTGGTCCATGTTGTCGATGTGGTCCATCCAGTACCGGTCCACGCACCGCAGCAGACAGATGCGCTCCAGCTCCCGCATCAGAGCGGCGCCGTAGCGGGTCTCCTTGTCTTCCAGCACCTTGATGCCGCGGTCGTACAGGGTGTCGGCCACCTTCTCGGGGGTCAGATCGGCCAGCTCCTCGGCGGTGTAGTGGAAGTCGTTGTCGGTGGTGAGCCAGCCCTTGTAATGGCGGCGCAGGGCGGCAAAGTCCCAGTCCTCCTTGACCTCGCCGGTCAGGAACAGAGCGCAGCTGCTGTCGATGTTGTCCCGCAGCATCTTGTGGATGTCGGCGCTGACGTCCTCGCCGTCCAGAACCTTGCGGCGCTGGCCGTAGATGATCTCGCGCTGCTGGTTCATGACGTCGTCGTACCGCAGCACGTTCTTGCGGATCTCGAAGTTGCGGCCTTCCAGCTTCTTCTGGGCGCTCTCGATGGTGGAGGTAATCATCCGGGTCTCGATGGGGGTGTCCTCATCCAGGCCCATGGAATTCATCAGGTTCTGGACCCGCTCGCCGCCAAACAGGCGCATCAGGTCGTCCTCCAGGCTCAGATAGAACCGGGAAGCGCCGGGGTCGCCCTGACGGCCGGCACGGCCGCGCAGCTGGTTGTCAATGCGGCGGCTCTCGTGGCGCTCGGTGCCGATGATGAACAGGCCGCCTGCGGCACGGACTTCCTCTGCCTCGGAGGCGATTTCGTCCTTGTACTGGCGGTACAGCTCGTCAAAGCGGGCCCGGGCCGCCAGGATGTTGGCGTCGGTGGTGTCGCTGTGGCCGTCGGCCTCGATCAGCAGGGCTTCCACCTGCTCGGGCAGGGCGTCCTGGGGAGCGTCGGGGTTCAGCAGCTTCTCGCAGAACTGCTCTTTGCGCATCTGAGCCTTGGCCATGAACTCGGCGTTGCCGCCCAGCATGATATCGGTACCACGGCCGGCCATGTTGGTGGCGATGGTGATGGCGCCCTTTTTGCCGGCCTGGGCCACGATCTCGGCCTCACGCTCGTGGTTCTTGGCGTTCAGGACGTTGAAGTCCCGGGTCCGCTTCTGGAGCATCTTGGCCAGGATCTCACTCTTTTCCACGCTGACGGTACCCACCAGAACCGGCTGGCCCTTTTCGTGGCAGGCCATCACCTGGTCGATGACCGCGCGGTACTTGCCGGCCACGGTGGAATACACCACGTCGGGGTAGTCCTTGCGGATGGTGGGCTTGTTGGTGGGAACGGTCACGATGTTCAGGCCGTAAATCTCGGTGAACTCGGTGGCCTCGGTGCGGGCTGTGCCGGTCATGCCGGACAGCTTCTTGTACATGCGGAAATAGTTCTGGAAGGTGATGGTGGCCAGGGTCTTGCTCTCGGAGGCGATGGTGACCCCTTCCTTGGCCTCGATGGCCTGGTGAAGGCCCTCGTTGTAGCGGCGGCCGATCATCAGGCGGCCGGTGAACTCATCCACAATGATGACCTCGCCGTCCTTGACCACATAGTCGATGTCCTTCTTCATGACGCCGTGGGCCTTGATGGCCTGCTCAATGTGGTGCACCAGGGTCATGTTGTCGGCGGCGGCCAGGTTGTCCACCTTGAAGTATTCCTCGGCCTTCTTGATGCCGCTGGCGGTCAGGGTGGCGGTCTTGTGCTTTTCGTCCACCACGTAATCGCCGTCGGCCTGGTCGTCGGCCTCCTCCTTGGTCTCCAGCTCCACCACCACGCTCTTGCGCAGGCCGCGGACAAACTGGTCCACCTGGGTGTAGAGGGAGGAGGAATCCTCGCCCCGGCCCGAGATGATCAGGGGGGTGCGGGCCTCGTCGATCAGGATGGAGTCCACCTCGTCCACGATGGCGTAGGCGTGGCCGCGCTGCACCATGTTGGCCTTGTAGGTGACCATGTTGTCGCGCAGATAGTCAAAGCCGAACTCGTTGTTGGTGCCGTAGGTGATGTCGGCGTTGTAGGCCTTGCGGCGGGCGGCGCCGTCCAGGCCGGGGACAATCAGGCCCACCGTCAGGCCCAGCCAGCGGTACAGCTTGCCCATCCACTCGCTGTCGCGCTTGGCCAGGTAGTCGTTGACGGTGACCACATGGACGCCCTCGCCCGACAGGGCGTTCAGGTAGGCGGGCAGGGTGGCCACCAGGGTCTTGCCTTCACCGGTCTGCATCTCGGCGATGTTGGCCCGGTGCAGGGCGATGCCGCCGGTGATCTGGACCGGGAAGTGCTTCATGCCCAGCACGCGCCAGGCGGCCTCGCGGCAGACCGCAAAGGCCTCGGGCAGGATGTCGTCCAGGGTTTCGCCCCCCGCCAGCCGCTCCTTCAGGGCCGGGGTCTGGGCCTGAAGCTCGCTGTCGGACATGGCCGCATAGGTGGGCTCAAGGTCGAGGACCTTCTTGGTGAGGGGGTTGATTTTTTTCAGCTCCCGGTCCGAGAAGGTGCCAAAGATTTTTTCTACCAGGGACATAGTTTCACCTCAAAATAGGAGTGTTCGTGTATTGTAAGGCGGGGCCCGGGGCGGAAAATGCCGCGGGCGGCGCCGGCTTTCGCAGGAAAGCGGAAAGGCTGTGCAGGGGGCCGCGGCAGGGCCCGGCCCCAATGACACTGCCCCTATGATACACCAAAGCGGGAAGGGGTGTCAAACATTTGCGGCGGATTCAGGTAAAATTTCTGTGAACAGACCGCAAAAACCGCCCTGTAAGGCCCCTTTGCGGGGGAAACAGGGCGGTGAGATCAGAGTTTACAGCAGGCCGGGCAGGTCTTCCAGCCGGTCGATGGTGGGGTTGCCGGTGGCTTCCAGGCGGGCGCGGGTCTGGTGTCCGCCGGTGTAGAGGATGCAGCGCACCCCCATGGCCCGGGCGGTCTCGGCATCGTGGTCGGTGTCGCCGATCATGACGCACCGGGCCGGGTCGGCCCCGCAGGACGCCATATACCGGCGGCCCAGCTCCACCTTGCTGACGCCGTGGATGTCGTCCAGGCCCAGCATCTCGATGAAGCGCCGGTCCACTTGCCGGCGGCGGGCCTGGTCCACCAGATAGTCCCGGCGGGACACCGACAGCAGCACCTGGCCTTCACACCGGGCGGCCATCGCCTCCAGGGCGTCGGCGGCGCCCCGGGTCAGGGGGCAGCCGTCCACATGGGCGTTGTACAGGTCCATGTAGGTTTCGGCCAGCTGGGGGAAGGGGGTGCGGTCAAAGTCAAAGCCCACCCGGCGGTAATAGGACTGGATGGGAAAGCCGAACACCCTGCGGTATTCCTCCACCTCATACCGCTGCGGGTAGTGGTAGGCGGCCAGCAGGCCGTTCAGACAGTCGCAGGAGTAGTCCACGTCGTCCATCAGGGTGCCGTTCCAGTCCCAGAACACAAGCTGCGTGTCTGCCATAAAGCGCCTCCTGTCAGGGTGTATGGGGGGTTAAGCGTGCTGGCGGGTGGTCTCGTCGGTGAAGACCTGGGCCAGACGCGGGTTGGATTCAATCAGGCGGACCAGCAGGACGCCCAGCACACAGCAGCTGATGATCTCGCCGGCGCCCACCGACAGGGCGTTGGCAAAGATGAGGGCCGGGGTTGCCGGGGTGTTGGAGAAAAAGACCGCAATCTCGGTGCCCACGATGACGGCGTTCCACAGCACCGGGGGAATGGAGGCCGGGATGGCCAGGCCGCCCACACGCCAGCGGCGGACCGCATAGGTGCACAGGCAGGCCAGGAAGGTGGCCAGGGTGCCGAACACCACGTCAATCATGGTGGAGCCCAGCAGGTTGGCCAGGGCGCAGCCCAGGGTGACGCCCAGGATGTACTCGGGGCCAAAGATGGGCAGCAGGCACAGGGCCTCGGCTACGCGGACCTGGATGGCCCCATAGGAGAAGGGAGCCAGGCCCAGGCACAGGGCCACATAGATGGCCGCCACCACGGCGCAGCGGGTGAGTTTGCGGACGGTGAGAGTTTCCTTGTTCATGATACAATACTCCAGCGGAAAGATTTTGACCTTCCGGGGCCGCCAGCCCCCGGAGGTTTGGCCCGGCATGCGCCGGGGAGCCTAAAATCCTAAGTTGCTCTTTGGGTCGCTATTTGGATTTCAAGGAGTGCGCAGAGCGCACTATCCAATACTATACCACAGAAAAACGCCGGAAACAAGAGAAAAATGCCCCCGGCGGCAAACCGGGGGCAGATGAAATCCGATTCAGACCGGGGTTCAGCGGGCCTTGCCCACGTAGGCAATGGCGAGGGTGTCGGGGCCGGTGTTGGCCGAGACCACGCCGCCCAGCTCAAAGACCACCACAGGCTCCTGACCAAAGGCCTTCTTGCAGGCGCGGCGCAGATCCTCCGTCTGCTTGATGTTGGTGTGGCCGATCATGTATTCGAAATCGTCCACACCGGCGATCTTTTTCTTGCACAGGTCCACCATGGCGGGGATGACCTTGTCGTCGCCGCGGACCTTGCTCTCCACCACCGTCTTGCCGTCGATCAGGCTGATGATGGGGCGCAGGCCCAGCAGCTCGCCCGCAAAGGCGGCGGCAGCCGAAATGCGGCCGCTCTTCTTCATCTGGCGCAGGCTGTAGGGTCCCAGAATGATCTCCATTTTGTCCATCTGGGTCTCGAACTCGCTCAGGACGTGGCGCAGCTCGGCGCCGTTGCGCAGCTTGCGGGCCATCTCGCAGACGTACCAGCCGAACACCATGGAATAGGTGTGGCTGTCCAGCAGGTGAATCCGCATCTTGTGCTCGGGGCGCTCTTCCCGCAGCATCCCGCGGGCCATGACGGCGTTGTCATAGGTAGAGGAACCGCCGCGGTTGATGGTGACGTGAATCACGTCGGTGTAGCCGGCGTCCACATACTCGCAGTACTTCTGGCAGAACTGGATGGGGGTAATGGCTGCGGTGGAGGGCACGCCCTTGGCCTGACGCATCAGGTCATAGAATTCCTCGTTGTTGCAGCTCACACGCTCCAGATAGTCGGTGCCGTCCAGCAGGATGTGGAAGCTCATGATGTCGATGCCGTACTTGTCGGCCATCGACTGGGGGATGTCGCAAGAGGAGTCGGTCAGGATCGCGATTTTGTTCATAGTAATCCTCATTTCCATTCGTAGTCACGCAGATGGCCGTGGTCAAGCAGCTCGGGAAAATCCCATTGGCGCAGAACCTCGTAGACGCCCACCGCCACGCTGTTGGACAGGTTCAGGCTGCGGCATCCCTCCCGCATGGGCAGGCGGATGCACCAGTCCTGATTGGCGGCCAGCAGGGCCTCGGGCAGGCCTGCGTCTTCTCTGCCGAAAACCAGATACGCCCCGTCCGGGTATGCCACGTCGGTATAGCGGTGGGGTGCCTTGGTCGAAAAATAATAGAAGGGGCCTTGATTGCGGGCAAAAAAATCGTCGAGGCCCTGATAATATGTTATATCAAGCATGGGCCAATAGTCAAGACCCGCGTGCTTTAATTTTTTGTCGTCGATGGTGAACCCCATGGGCCCCACCAGGTGCAGCCGGCAGGCGGTGCAGGCGCAGGTACGGGCTACATTGCCGGTGTTTTGGGGGATGCGGGGCTCCACTAGGACGATGTTTAAGGTGGGTTTATGTTCCATGTCTTCCTCCAGTTTACAGCTCGCCCATGGGGGCCAGACGGGGCAGCAGCGGTTCGAACCACACGCCGAACCGGGTATCAGCGTCCCGGGGGGTGTGCTGGATGGCCTGGGCCACAAAGCCGGCGGCCGCGTCGGCGGCGGCGCTCAGGACGTTGCCACGCAGCAGCGAGCCGATGACGATGGCGCCGAACAGGTCCCCGGTGCCGGGGAAACTGCGGTCGATGTGCAAATGCCGCACCACAAAGGGCTCGTCGCCGGCGCCGGCGCAGCCCACGAACTTGCCCATGGGCAGGCCGGTCACCACCACACGCCCGGCGATCCGGGTGAGCTGGGCGGCCAGGTCCAGAGCCTGTTCCTGGGTGATGGGCTCGGCGGGCAGGGCGGGGTCCTGGCCCAGCAGCAGCCGGGCCTCGGTCAGGTTGGGCAGGATCAGGTCGGCGGCGGCGCACAGGCTGCGGACCTTTTCAATAACGGCGGGGGTGAAGCCGCTGTAGGGCTTGCCGCCGTCGGCCATCACCGGGTCCACCACCTTGACCGCCTCCGGCCACAGCCGGAAGGCCTCGGCGGCCAGGTCCACCAGGGCCTCGGTGCCCAGGTATCCCACATAAATGCAGTCGGGCACAAGGCCCAGGGCACGGTAATGCTCCAGGGCGGCCCGGCCATAGGCTTCGCAGTCCAACCGGGCGGGCTGGCCCAGGCCGCCGGTATGGGTGGACAGCAGCATGGTGGGCAGGGCGATGGGCTGCAGGCCCATCACCGCCAGCACCGGCAGGATTACCGACAGGCTGCACCGGCCGGCGCCGGACAAATCGTGAATGCAGAGGACTTTTTTGGGTTCAGTTGCCAAGGAACAGGCCTCCTTTTTATAAATACATATCCTGAACCCTCCCGGGCATACTATGACAGGCCGTCCGAAAACGGCACAGATGATCCAAACTTGTACAACGGGAGGGCACTGAGTATGAAAGACAATCGGGTACAATCCACCGCCGGCCTGCTGCTGGGCATGGCCGCAGGGGCTGCCGTGGGCGCCATGGGCGTCATGGCCGCCGTTCAGCAGAACCCGCGGGGCGTCCGCCGCACGGCGCGCAAAATGGCCAAGGGTGCCGAGCAGGCGGTGGGCCGCCTGGACCAGATGGCCAACGACCTGATGGAACGTTTCTGATCACCGGCCCGGGGCATCCGGGCAAAAAAAGACTGCGGCAGGCATGAGCCCCGCAGCCTTTTTGATGCCAGCGTCCAGCGCTCAGAGAACGGTGACGCACATCCGGGCCGTTTTGGTCGTCTCACCCAGCAGATCCATGTCCAGCTCGATGACGCAGGTCACCAGCAGGGACCGGCTGATGTTGCTGCCGGTCAGCACCGAGGAGGGCAGGTTCTTGATGGTGAGGACGGCGGTGCCGTCGTCCAGACTGCCCGACATCTCGCCGTCGTAGGAGATGTCCCCGATGGTCAGACCCGACAGATGGCCGTTGAAGACCACCGTTGAGACGGTCTGGATGGGCAGCTGGAGGGTGTAGGTGCCGTTGGACTGGCGGACCAGGGTGGCTTCACGGTTGGCGTCCACGCCGTCGTTCACCACCGAGGGGTTCTCGGTGTCCTGCTCCCAGAAGGACACCGCCACCGGCAATGTGGCGGTGACGCCGCCGGTGGGGCCTGTGGCCCCGGCCGTCAGGCCGCCCGCCAGAATCATTGCCAGGGCCAGCAGGGCTGCCCACAGCCGTTTATAACAAAGAGTACAGGTCATGTTCTAACATCCTTTCCTGAGGGGCGGCGCAGCAGCCTGTCGGACTGTGCAAACTGCCCCACTATCAAGATAGCACCCTTTCAAGGAATTGTCAAGAGCGCGTCAAATTCCGCGGCGCGGGGCCCGGGGCCTGCCGGGCCAAAACCGCGCAGGCAAAACAAAAACGCCCTCCCTGGCCGCGATGCCGGGGAGGGCGTCTCATTTCATCCGTGATGGGGAAATTTCAAGGATTATTCAAAGTTGGGGTCGTCCTTCAGCAGGTGGATGTTGGAGATGAAGGCGCTCTGCTCAGGATCGGTGAAGGGTGCGGAAGCCACATACTTGTTCAGCTGGACCGCAGTGCGGGTGGGATCGGCAATGGTGCCGGCGCCGCCGATGCAGCCGCCGGGGCAGCCCATGCCTTCCAGCAGGTAGCCGTTGTACTTGCCGGCCTTGGCCATCATCAGCATCTTCTTGCAGTCGGCCAGGCTCTGGGCGGAAGCAATCTTGACTTCCTTGTCGGGGTACCACTCGTGGATCTTGTCGGCGACAGCCTTGGCCACGCCGCCCGACTGGGCAAAGCCGCGGCCTGCGGCCGAGCCGTAGTGCAGCTCCTCCTCGCCCTCGGGCAGAGAGGTGAAGTCGATGTCGCGGGCCTCCATGACGCCGGCCAGCTCCTCAAAGGTCAGCACAAAGTCCACGTCGCTGCGGACATGGCGGCGGGAAGCCTCCAGCTTCTTGGCGGCGCAGGGTCCGATGAAGCAGATGCGGGCCTCGGGATCGGCGGCCTTGATCATGCGGGCGGTGAAGACCATGGGGGTCATGGTCATGGAGATGTTCTTGGCCATATCGGGGAACAGGGTCTTGGCCATCATGCTCCAGGCCGGGCAGCAGGAAGTGGCCATGAAGTTCAGCTTGCCGGGGACCTCCTCCAGGAAGTCGTGGGCCTCGTCCACGGTGCACAGGTCGGCGCCGATGGCCACTTCCACCGTCTCACAGAAGCCAACCTGGGCCAGAGCGGCGCGCAGCTTGGGGGTGGTGTTCAGGGCGGGGAACTGGTTGACGAAGGCGGGGGCCACCAGGGCGTAGACGCGGTCGCCGCGGTTGAAGCTCTGGATCAGCTGATAAATCTGGCCCTTGTCGGCGATGGCGCCGAAGGGGCAGTTGACCAGGCACTGGCCGCAGGAGACGCAGCGGGAATAGTCGATCTCGGCACGGCCCAGGGCATCCGAATGGATGGCGCCCATGCCGCAGGCCGACGAGCAGGGACGCTCGGTCTTGACGATGGCGTGGTAGGGGCAGACGTCCACGCAGCGGCCGCACTTGATGCACTTGTCCTGATCGATGGTGGAGCGGCCCGACTCCCAGACGATGGCGCCCTTGGGGCACACTTCCATACAGGGATGGGCCAGGCAGCCCTGGCACAGGTCCGAGACCTTGACCATCTTTTCGGGGCAGCGGTTGCAGGCGAACTTGATGACATTGATCAGCGGGGGATCATAGTACTTGTCCGCAATGTTGGCGTCCTCCAGCCCCGAGACGACGCTGTTGTGCTCGTCCATGCGGCGGGTGGGCAGGCCGATGGCCAGACGGACGCGCTCCTCGACGATGGCGCGCTCGAGGAAGATATCTTTGCGCAGTTTGCCCTCTTCGCCGGGGATGATGGTGTAGGGGATCTTGCGCATCATGTGGTTGGCCTGTTCGCCCTTGACGTTGGCATAGGCCATCCGGGCGACTTCGGTGAATACCGCCCGCCGGATCTGGATGACGGTGGTATTGATGCCTCTGAAGCTCATTCCAAACTCTCCTTTGCTTTGCAGAAAAAACCTGGCTCACGCAGTGAAATCTGTGCCATGGGTTTGCCGGCGCAGAGGTACAGAAGACCGGTCTGTCTGCGCCGTTTCATACGATTTTATTCTAACACATTTTGTCCGCCTTGAAAAGGGCAGAAGCGAAAAAAGCGTCAAGAAAATAACAAACACCCTGCAAAAAAGTCCGGGCCGCCGCATTCGGGCGGCAGTCCGGACAAAAATCAGGGGGTACAGGCGCCCCGGCGGGGCGCTCAGGTTTTCTTTTCCAGGAAGGCGGCGGACACCCGGGCGCCGTCAAAGCGGCCCAGCCGCACCCGCACGATGTCGCCCGAGGCGCAGCCCGGGGCCGACACCGACGCCGGCACATACAGCCGGGTGTAACCGGTGAACACGGTGGCCGAGACGGGGGTTTCCAGCAGGACTTCGTCCTCGGTGCCCTCCAGGTCGGCCAGGACCCGGAGGCTCACCTCCTCGGCCCGCAGGTGCATGGCCCGGCTGCGGCGCTGTTTTTCCCGCTCGTGGATCTGGTCGGGGAAGCTGAAGGCCGGGGTCCCCTCCCGGCGGGAGTAGGGGAATACATGGACCCGCAGGAAGCCCACTTCCTCCAGGAACGCGCAGCTGGCCTCAAAGTCGGCCTCGGTCTCCCCGGGGAAGCCGCAGATGCAGTCGGTGGTGAAGCTGACCCGCCGGCCGGCGTAGGCCTGGCGGATGCGGCGGACAATGTCCAGATACTGGGCGGTGGTGTAGGGGCGGCGCATCCGGCGCAGGGTGCTGTCGCAGCCGCTCTGAAGGCTCAGATGGAACTGGGGGCAGAGCTTGTCCACCGCCGCCAGCCGGCGGATGCCCTCTTCGGTGAGCATGTCGGGGTCCAGGCTGCCCAGACGAATCCGGTCGATGCCCTCCACCTGGGCGCAGTGCTCGATCAGCTCATAGAGATTGGTGCCGGTGTCGGTGCCGTAGCTGGGCAGGGAGATGGCGCTGAGGACCACTTCCCGGTAGCCGGCGGCGGCCAGCTGGCCCAGCTCGGCCAGGATGCTGGATTCGGACCGGCTGCGGACCGGGCCCCGGGCCTTGGGGATGATGCAGTAGGCGCACTGTCGGTTGCAGCCGTCCTCCACCTTGATGAAGGCGCGGGTGTGGGTCTCGAACCGGTCCACCGGCATCTCCTCGAAGGACTCGCCCCGGACATGGGGCTGGATGGCCACAATCCGCTCGTGGCCGTCCAGCAGTTTCTGGACATTGTCCAGGATGGCGCGGCGGTCGGTGTTGCCGCAGACCAGGTCGGCCTCCATCAGCTGGGCGGCGGCCTCGGGGAAGGCCTGGGGATAGCAGCCGGTCAGGACGGTGACGGCGCCGGGATTTTTCCGCTTGGCCTGACGCAGCCATTTGCGGCTTTTCTGGTCGCCGAAGTTGGTGACGGTGCAGCTGTTTACAATATAGACGTCGGCGGGCTCGCCGTCCGGCACCACGGTGAAGCCGCTGCGCTCGAACAGCTGTTCCAGGGCCTCGGTCTCGTTCAGATTGACCTTGCAGCCAAGGGTATAAAAACAAACGCGCATGGAAGTTCCTTTCCTGTCTGGGCGCCCCGCGGCCCGGGCTGAACCGCAGGGAAACAGCGGGGAAAGGCGGGGCGATGGTGTGTTTTTGAGTATATCGAATCAAAGCGAAAAACGCAAGATGTAATCCTGCCGGACTGCCCGGGCCGGCGGCTGCATAAAATCACACTGGAGTGGTTGCGGGAAGCGGCGTCTGCCCGGGCCGTCCGGATACCGCCGCAGGCGCGGCCTAGAGGGATGGAGGCAAGAGAATGGTTCGTAGGAGTTTGGCTCTCAGTTGTGCGGCGGCGCTTTGTCTGTGGCTGGTGATGATGGTCTTTGCGCCGGCGGCGCAGGCCGCCGGGGAGGAGCCCGCCGCGGTGGAAACGGCGGTGGAGGCGCAGGCGGCGTCCCTTTCGCTGCCCTGCCGGACGGCCATCCTGATCGACCAGGACACCGGCACGGTGCTGTATGAGAAAAACGCCGACCAGCGGGTGCCCATTGCCTCCATCACCAAGGTGATGACCCTGCTGCTGACCTTTGATGCGGTGCGGGCCGGCAAATTCACCATGGACACCCTGGTGCCGGTGAGCAACCATGCCGCCAGCATGGGGGGCAGCCAGGTCTGGCTGGAGCCGGGGGAGCAGTTCACCCTGGACGAGATGCTGCGGGCCATCTGCGTGTCCAGCGCCAACGACGCGGCGGTGGCGGTGGCCGAGCTGGTGGGGGGCAGCGAGGAGGCCTTTGTGGCCATGATGAACGCCAAGGCCGCCGAGCTGGGGATGACCGACACCACCTTTAAAAATGCCTGCGGCCTGGACACCGAGGGCCATCTGTCCACCGCCCGGAACGTGGCCATCATGAGCCGCACCATCCTGACCCAGTACCCCGAGGTGCTCCACTACAGCGGCATCTGGACCGACTCGCTGCGGAACGGCCAGACCATGCTGGTGAACACCAACAAGCTGCTGCGCCGCTACGACGGCATCACCGGCCTCAAGACCGGCACCACCGGCGGGGCGGGGGTGTGCATTTCGGCGTCGGCCACCCGCAACGGCCTGAATCTGATTGCGGTGGTGCTGGGGTCCAGCTCCAGCGCCGAGCGGTTCGAGGCGGCCACCAAGCTGCTGGACTACGGCTTCGCCAACTATGAGGCCGCCGTCCTGCCCGACCTGTCCGGCCGGCCCCTGTATCTGACGGTGACCGGCAGCGCCGACACCGAGATCCCCCTGGATTATTCCGCCCTGCCCGACCGGCTGCTGGTGCCCAGCGGCGGCGGCGCGTCCCTGGCGGCCGAGATCAGCCTGCCCGACAGCTGCGCCGCCCCGGTGAGCCTGGGGGATGAGGTGGGCACCGTCACCGTCACCAGCAACGGGGAGACGGTGGGCTCCTGGCCCATCCGTGCCGCCGCCGGCGCCGCCGAGATGGACTTTGACGCCGCCGTCCGCCTGATGCTGGAAAGCCTGTTCTGACGCTGGAGCCTCAGCGCCCTCCCGACCCCGGACCGGGCCGGGACGGGCGCTGTTTTGGCCCCGGGGGCCGGGGCCGGCGGCGCTTAAAACAGGACCAAAAGCCCATATTTTCCCGAACGGTTTCACGATTTTGCAGTTTGACGCGAAAATTAACAGAATTTACAACAGACCCCAGAGGGCCCTTGTTAAAATTGTATGAATCCCGGGGATTTTGGCCTTGACTTTATCGGGGCGGGACGGTACACTTAGAGAAAGAATCTCGTCGCCGCCGGCGGCAGGGGCCTGTGTCCCCGCTGCCCGCAGCGCGGAACCATACAAGGAAGGAACAGTTTGGAGGCCTAGAATCATGAGCGTTTCGTTTAACACCAAGCACCTTTCTCCGTTCATCAACGAAGATGAGTTTGCAGCGATCTATCCCCAGGTGGCGGCGGCCCATCAGAGCCTGGAGGCCAAGAACGGCCCCGGCAGCGATTTCCTGGGCTGGATGTATCTGCCCCGCGACTATGATAAGGAAGAGTTCAGCCGCATCCAGGCTGCGGCCGAGAAGATCCGCAGCGACTCGGATGTGCTGGTGGTGGCCGGCATCGGCGGCAGCTATCTGGGCGCACGCGCCGTGGTCGAGGCCGTCAAGGGCGTCTACCACAACGAGCTGGAGCCGGGCCTGAAGGTCTACTTCTGCGGCAACAGCATCAGCCCCACCGCCCTGAACGACATCATTGCTCTGTGCAAGGGCAAGCGCTTCTCCATCAACGTCATCTCCAAGTCGGGCACCACCACCGAGACCAGCCTCGCCTTCCGCGTGCTGCGCAAGCTGCTGGAGGACCAGGTGGGCGTGGAGGAAGCCAACAAGCGGATCTACGCCACCACCGACCGGGCCAAGGGCACCCTCAAGCAGCTGGCGGACAGCCAGGGCTGGCCCACCTTCGTCGTTCCCGATGACGTGGGCGGCCGCTACTCGGTGCTGTCGGCTGTGGGCCTGCTGCCCATCGCCGCCGCCGGCATCGACATCGCCGAGCTGATGAAGGGCGCTGCCGACGCCATGGAGCGGTTCTCGGTCCTCAGCCCCGACAACGACGCTTACCGCTACGCCGCAGCCCGCAACATCCTCAACCGCAAGGGCAAACAGATCGAGATCCTGGAGTGCTACGAGCCCAACTTCGCCCTGATGAACGAGTGGTACAAGCAGCTGTTCGGCGAGAGCGAGGGCAAGGACAACAAGGGCCTGTTCCCCGCCAGCTGCATCTTCTCCACCGACCTGCATTCCATGGGCCAGTTCATCCAGGAAGGCACCCGGAATATGTTCGAGACCATCGTCAACGTCAAGACCCCCGCCCAGGACCTCTACATTGAGGAGCTGGAGGGCAACTTCGACGGTCTGAACTTCCTGGCCAACCAGAACATGAGCGTGGTCAACCGCAAGGCCATGGAGGGCACCATCCTGGCGCACACCGACGGCGGCGTGCCCCAGCTGCTCATCGATGTGGACGACCTGTCGGCCTACAACGTTGGTTACCTGATCTACTTCTTCTGGCGTGCCTGCGCATGCAGCGGCTACCTGCTGGGCGTCAACCCCTTCAACCAGCCGGGCGTCGAGAGCTACAAGAAGAATATGTTCGCACTGCTGGGCAAGCCCGGCTACGAGAGTCTGACCGCAGAGCTGGAGGCCAAGCTCCAGTAATCGCACAGGAATCCTGCGCCGCAAGGCGTGGAAAATACAGGAGGCAATGACTATGATTAGACTGATTGTTGGCACCAAGGGTTCGGGAAAGACCAAGGCTATGATCGACATGATTAACGAGTCGGTCCGTACCAGCAAGGGCAACGTCGTCGTGGTGGAGAAGGGCATGAAGCTCACCTACGATATCGCATCGGCAGCCCGCCTCATCGACCTCGAAGAGTACAAGATCCAGGGCGGCGAGATGCTGTATGGCTTCGTCGCAGGCCTGATGGCCAGCAACTATGATATCACCGATGTCTACATCGACGGCATCCTGAAGGTCCTCGATCACGACATCAACCGTCTGGGCGTGGTTCTGGACGAGATGGCCGCCATCGCCGGCGACACCGTCCGCGTGACCGTCACCGTCAGCGCCGACGAGTCCATGCTGCCCCACAACGTCAAGAAGTACCTGTAAAAGGTCTCGGACGGTTTCATTCTGAAAAATTTCGGACAGGCCGGTGTGCTCAGGGCGCGCCGGCCTTGCCCGGTCCCGGCACAAAAGAATGAAATTTTTCCCATTTGTGCGCAATTTGGGGCTTGACACAGGCCCCCTTTGGCGCTATACTTACAAGGCAGCTTTTTAGAGGTGTACTATGCAATTTGACCTAAGAAGGTTCATCGCATCCGGCCGCGCCAGACAGGAGCAGACTTTTGACTGCGACCTGACGGGGCGTGATTTTGCCGGGTCCCGCATCGAGGCGCCTGTGGCCGCCCGCTTTGCAGCGGAGGCCGACGGGGACGAAGTGCGGATGACTTTGCGGGCAAGCGCATCGGTGCATGGCGAATGCGCACGCTGTCTCGACCCTGTCCAGCTTGAGGTACAGGTGGATGCGGGCTGGACGGCGCGGGAACGCGACCTGGACGACCCGGATTTTGAGCTGCCCGTCAACGAGGCGGGCTGCATCGATCTGGACGACTGGCTCTACCAGGAGTTTTTGTTCCAGGTTCCCACGGTCCTGTTGTGCAGTGCCGACTGCCCGGGGCTGTGTCCCCAATGCGGGCGCAAACGTCCCTGCTCCTGCCCGGCTGCGCCGGAACAAAGCGCACAGCCGGATGCGAGGCTGAGCGTACTGAAATCACTGCTGAATTGATATTCCATCCAAGGAGGTGCAAACTATGGCAGTACCCAAGAGACATCTTTCCAAGGCCCGCCGCGATAAGCGTCGCAGCAACGTCTGGAAGCTGGAGGCCCCCACGCTGGTGAAGTGCAGCAACTGCGGCTCTTTCAAGCTCCCCCACCAGGCCTGCGGCAACTGCGGCTACTACAAGGGCGAGGAAGTCATCAAGAAGGGCTGATTTGCATTTTACTTGGTGGCATCATGGATGTATGACAGAAGGGGAGGGCGTGCCGCGCCTTCCCCTTCTTCGCGTTTTGAGACGCATTGCGAAAGGAGGCGGCGCCTATGGCCATGAAGATTGATACCGTCGCTGCGGGCAGCGACGCCCAGGCGCTGGGCCTGGGCCCCGGGGATGAGCTGTTGTCGGTGGACGGCAACGCCATCAACGACGCGCTGGACTACCAGTTTTATACCGACAGCCCCGGCTTTCATCTGACCGCCCGGGTGGACGGCGTCCTGCGGGAGTGGGACGTGGCCCGTCAGCCCGGCGAGGATTTCGGGTGCAATTTTGCCACCTATCTGGGGGACAAAAAGCACTCCTGCGCCAACCGCTGCATCTTCTGCTTCATCGACCAGCTGCCCCCCGGTATGCGCAAAAGCCTGTATTTCAAGGACGACGACGAGCGTCTGTCCTTCCTGTTCGGCAACTACATCACGATGACCAACATGCACGACCGCGAGATCGACCGGATCATCAAGATGCACATTTCGCCGATCAATATTTCAGTCCACACCACCAATCCCGAGCTCCGCTCCAAAATGCTGGCCAACCGCCGCGGCGGCGAAACCCTGAAATACCTCTACCGCCTGGTGGAGGCGGGCATCGCGGTGAACTGCCAGCTGGTGCTGTGCCGCGGGGTCAACGACGGGGACGAGCTGCGCCGCACCCTCACCGACCTGCTGGCCCTGGCCCCCATGGTCCAGAGCGTGGCGGCGGTGCCCTGCGGGGTCACCGACTACCGGGAGGGGCTGTACCAGCAGACCCCCTACGATGCGGCGTCCAGCGCCGAGGTCATCGACATCATGGAGGCCTTCGGCGACGAGGCCAAGGCCCGCCACGGCGTCCGGATCATCTACCCCAGCGACGAGTGGTATCTCAACGCCGGGCGTCCCATCCCGCCGGCGGAGTTCTATGAGGACTTTGCCCAGCTGGAAAACGGGGTGGGGATGTGGCGGCTGTATGAGGACAGCTTCCGGGCCGAGCTGGAGAGGGCCCACGTGGTCTATGAGGAGAAAAAGATGGACGTGGTCACCGGCACCATGGCCGCCCCCCTCATCACCGCCATGATGGAGGAACTGCACCGGCAGTACCCCATGATTTCGGTGACCGTCCACCCCATCCAGAACCGCTTTTTCGGCGGCAACGTGGGAGTGGCGGGCCTGGTCACCGCCACCGACATCATCGACCAGTGCGCGGGCAAGCTGACCAGCGGTGTGCTGGGCGTGCCCGAAGTGATGCTGCGCAGTGAGCGGGATATGTTCCTGGACAGCATCACGGTGGAGGAACTGGCCCGGCGCCTGGGGGTCAAAGTGGAGATCCTGCCGGCCGACGGCGGCAAGGAGGCCCGCGCCCTGCTGCGCAGCGGGCTGCATATTTCCCGCCGCAGAAAGCCGAAGAAGGAGGAAATGAGCCAATGAGTAAACCCATTGTCGCAGTGGTGGGCCGGCCCAACGTGGGCAAATCCACCCTGTTCAATAAACTGTGCGGCCAGCGCCTCGCCATTGTGGAGGATACCCCCGGCATCACCCGGGACCGCATTTTTGCGCCCTGCGAGTGGCAGGGCCATGACCTGCTGCTGGTGGATACCGGCGGCATCGAGCCCAAGGCCACCGAGGGCATTCTGGCCCACATGCGCCAGCAGGCCCAGATCGCCATCGACACCGCCGACTGCATCATCATGGTGGTGGACGTCCGCTCGGGCCTGACCTCCTCCGACGAGGAGGTGGCCCACATGCTGCGCCGCAGCCATAAGCCCATCATCCTGGCGGTGAACAAGTGCGACAGCGTCGGCGAGCCGCCGGCCGAAATGTACGAGTTCTACAACCTGGGATTCGATGAGGTGATGCCGGTGTCGGCGGTCCACGGCCATGGCACCGGCGACCTGCTGGACGCCGTCTGCGCCCATCTGGACTTTTCCGAGACGGTGGTGGAGGAGGACCGGATTCCGGTGGCCATCATCGGCCGGCCCAACGTGGGCAAGTCCAGCCTGACCAACCGCATCCTGGGCGAAAACCGGATGATCGTGGCCGACGAGGCCGGCACCACCCGGGACGCCATCGACACCCCGGTGGACAACGCCTATGGCAAGTTCATCTTTACCGACACCGCCGGCCTGCGCCGCCGCTCCAACATCGAGGAAGGCCTGGAGCGGTATATGGTGGTGCGGGCCCTGGCGGCGGTGGAACGCAGCCGCGTGGCCCTGATCCTGGTGGACGCCACCGTGGGCTTCACCGAGCAGGACAGCAAGATTGCGGGCTATGCCCACGAACAGGGCAAGGCCTGCATCATCGTGGTCAACAAGTGGGACGCCGTGGAGGGCAAAGAGACCAACACCATGGAACTGCAGCGCCGGGGGTATGCCGAGTGCTTCAGCTTCATGAGCTATGCGCCCATCATCTTTATTTCGGCCCAGACCGGCTATAACATCGACCGGCTGATGCGGCTGATCCGGGACGTGGACACCCAGAACGGCGCCCGCGTGCCCACCGGCGTCCTGAACGAGATGCTGGCCCGGGCCACCGCCCGGGTGCAGCCCCCCACGGACAAGGGCCGCCGCCTGAAAATCTTCTATCTGACCCAGGCCTCCACCCGTCCGCCCACGTTTGTGGCCTTTGTCAACTCCAAGCCCCTGTTCCACTTCAGCTATCAGCGGTACCTCATCAACCAGATCCGCGAGAGCTTCAGCCTGGAACACACCCCCATCCGCCTGGTGGTCCGCGAGCGCGGCAGCGGGCAGGTCGGGGCGAAAGACGTGTAATCAACCCTGGAAGAAATGGCCCCGGCCTGCATGGATGCGGCCAGCCAGCCGGGGCTTTTGGTACCGGCGAAGGAAGGCGGGTCCTGCAGATACAGCCTGTGTGAACACAGGGCCTGCCGCTGCTTGATTCAAAGGAGGAATCCCTATGCTGATGGATTTTCTGATCGTCCTGGCGGTTGCCCTGGAGGCATACCTGCTGGGCAGCATTGACACCGGCATCCTGGTGTCCAAGTTTGTCTACCACGACGACGTCCGCCGCCACGGCAGCGGCGCCGCCGGCATGACCAATATGCTGCGCACCTTCGGCAAGAAGGCCGCCGCCATGACCGCCGCCGGCGACGTGCTGAAGGGCGTGGCTGCGGTGTGCATTGCCCGGTGGCTGTTCGGCTATATGTCGGGCCAGCTGTTCTCCCAGTTCCTGGGGATCTACCTGGCCGCCATTCTGGCAGTCATCGGCCACCTGAAGCCCATTTACTTCGGCTTCAAGGGCGGCAAGGGCGTCCTGGTGGCGGCCGGCACCATTCTGGCGGTCCAGCCGGTGCTGATTCCCTTCCTGATGGTGGTCTTTCTGGTCTGCCTGATCCCCACCGGCATGGTCTCCCTGGGCAGCATTACAGCAGCAGCCTCCTATCCCTTCCTGACCCTGGCCTATGGCCTGCTGAGCGGCTACGGCCTCCACGATGTGGTGGTGATGACGGTGGGCGGCGCCATTATGGCCGGCATGGTCATCTACATGCACCGCTCCAACCTCCAGCGCATCCGCGAGGGCAAGGAGTATCGCTTCGGCAAAAAAGGCAAGGACAACAACGGTACCAAAAACTGAGCCTGAACCCACATAGAAACAGCAAAGCCCCCGCCGGGAACGGCGGGGACTTTTGTTGCGGGCATCCTTCAAAAAGCGGCAAAGGCTGCGGTTTCGTCCCGGCAGAGGGCGCCCCAGGGACTGGCGGTCAGCCGGGCCAGGGCATGGCCGAACCGCCGCCCGGAACCAGACTGCCGCAGGCAATACAAACAAAAAACACCCGCTTCGATTGAAGCAGGTGTCTTGGTGGAGATAAGCGGGATCGAACCGCTGACCTCTTGAATGCCATTCAAGCGCTCTCCCAGCTGAGCTATACCCCCATATTCTTGACTGTCTTAAGTGCTGTGCACCGGCGACGTCAGTTATTATAGCAGAGGAGAGGGGGAATGTCAACTGTTTTTCTGCAATTTTTTGCAAAAAAATGCCGCCTCCCGGACGGCATCCGGGAAGCGGCGGAAAAACAACGCAGATACAAAAGACCTTGGCTGAATCAGGCGGCAGCCTTTTCCTGCTCCAGGAACAGCTGGGGTGCGGCCTTGTAGATCAGCAGGGCGGCCACCAGGGTGATGATGGTTTCGGGCAGCATGTAGCTGGCGTTGTAGGTCAGGCTGTAGACCCAGGCGGACAGGCCCTCGTTCAGGTTGCCCCAGATCAGCACGCCGGACAGGAAGCTGCACATGAACCGCAGGAAGCCGGCCATGAAGGTGCCCACGGCGATGCCCGCCGCCCGGTTGGAGAAGGGACGGGCGAACAGCTCGGCCAGGCCCAGGGCCATGAACGCCAGCACATAGTCCAGCAGCACCTCGCCCAGGAAGTACAGGAAGGTGGGCACCGGGGGAGCCCAGAAGCCCAGCAGCATCTGCAGCAGGCTGTTCACAAAGCCGGTGAACAGGCCCCACTTGACGCCGTGGCGGAAGGACACCAGCACAAAGGGCAGCATGCTCAGCAGGGTGACGCTGCCGCCGTTGGGCATGGTGAAGATGCGGATGTTGGACAGAACGGTGCCCACCGCAATCATCAGGGCGCATTCCACCAGGATGCGGGTCTTGGAATAGGTTTTGGTCATCAGAAATCGCTCCTCAAAAAAGTAGTACACAAAAACAAAAGCGCCCGCTTTGCAGCAGGCGCATGGGGTGTTTACAAAACCGGACGTTCCGCAAACTTACCTACGCCGGCATTACCCGGATCAGGTTGGAGGGTACTCCGCTTGCGCGGATCTCAGCCTTTCGGCGCCCCTGTTTTCATGTCCACCGTCCAGTATAGACAACTGTGGAAAAATGTCAACCCCCGGGACGGGATTTTCTTGCCCCGGGACGGGGGCGCGTTCCCTTTTGGGGCGAAATGCGCTATAATAAAGCCAAAGCCGGCGGCCGGAGGGCCCCGGCACAATCCGAAAAGGCGGTGAAACAATGATCAACATCACAGCGCTGGTGGAAAACACCACCTCCGACGAGCGCCTGGACAAGGAACACGGCCTCTCCCTCTACATCGAGGCCCTGGGCCACAGGATTTTGTTTGACATGGGGCAGACCGATCTCTTTGCCCGCAACGCCGAGGCCCTGGGCATCGACCTGGCGGGGGTGGACCTGGCGGTGCTGTCCCACGGACACTACGACCACGGCGGCGGCCTGGCCCGGTTTCTGGAGCTGAACCAGACCGCCCCGGTCTACCTGAACCAGCACGCCTTTGAGCCCCACTACCACGGGGAGGAGCGGTACATCGGCCTGGACACGGCCCTGGCGTCCAGTCCCCGGCTCCGCTTTGTGGGGGACCGGGAAGAGATTGCCCCCGGCCTGACCCTGGCCACCTGCAACGGCCTGCCCAAGCGGGAGGACCTGGGCAGCTTCGGCCTGACGGTGGAGGAGGACGGAGCGTTCCGGCCCGAGGACTTCCGCCACGAGCACTATCTCCTGATCGAGGACGCCGGGCGTCGGGTGCTGATCAGCGGGTGCTCCCACAAGGGGATTCTGAATATTGTGGACTGGTTCCGGCCGGATGTGCTGGTGGGCGGCTTCCACTTCAACACCATGCCCCTGGACGACGCCCTGGCGGGCTACGCCCGGCAGCTGTCGGCCTACGGCACCGACTTCTACACCTGCCACTGCACCGGCCGCAAGCAGTACGCCTTTATGAAGGAGTACATGGACCATCTGGCCTATCTTTCCACCGGCCAGACCATCCAGGTGTAAAACCCGGCCCGACGGGCCGTTCCCAACAAAAAACACCCCCGGGCGCTGTGGGCGTCCGGGGGTGCGGTGGTTTTGGGGGGAAGTTAACGCTTGATGTCGTAGTTCATGTTCATCAGGTTGCGGATGGTGCCCACGTCGTCGGTGATGTTGGCGTCGCCGTGGATGGTGTGCTTGATGGCGCTGCTGGCCACCGCGAAGTTGATGATGTCCATGGCCTTGTAGTTGTGGAGCATGGCGTAGATCAGGCCGCTGGCGAAGGCGTCGCCGCCGCCCACGCGGTCCAGAATATTGAAGGTGAACAGCTTGCTCTCGAAGGTATGGCCGTCCAGCCACATGAAGGCCTTCAGGCTGTTCTCGCTGCCGCTGTGGGCGTAGCGCACATGGCGGGCGATGCACTTGATGTTGGGATACCGCTCAATGAACCGCTGGAAGATCTCGTCCTGCTGCTCATAGCTGGGCTGCAGGGGCACGCCGTCCTTCCAGTCGCCCTTGGAATGGTCGTTCTCGTCCTTCCACAGGTGATAGGGCTCGATGCCCAGCAGCACGTCCACATAGGGCAGGCACTCGGTGCAGAAGTCCCGGGCATCCTCCCAGCTCCACAGGGTGCTGCGGAAGTTGCCGTCAAAGCTGACGGTCAGGCCCTTTTTCTTGGCGGTTTTCAGCAGGTCCATGGTCAGGGCCCGGCAGTTGGGGGCCAGGGCCGGGGTGATGCCGCTCAGGTGCAGCCAGTCGTAGCCGTCCAGCAGGGCCTCCAGGTCCACCCGGGAGAAATCGTACTCGGTGATGGCGCTGTGCTTGCGGTCGTAGGTGACCTTGGACGCCCGGATGCCGTAGCCGGTCTCCAGGTAGTAGGTGCCCAGACGGTGGGTGGGGACATCCTGCTGGGTGGCCAGAATCATGGGGGTGCAGTGGACGTCGTTGGAGCGCAGCATCCGCACCGCGCTCTTGCCCAGGCTGTTGTTGGGCACCACGCTGAAAAAGGTGCTGTCCACGCCCAGGTTGGCCAGCGCCAGGGCGATGTTGGCCTCGCTGCCGCCGTAGCTGGCCTCAAAGCTGGAGGCCATGCGGATTTTTTCGTAGTTCGGCGGGGTCAGACGGAGCATGATCTCACCGCAGGTGATGAATTTCGGCGCGTCGGTATCTCTGCTCAACAGAGGATTGTAGTGTTCCATAGGGCTCCTCCTTCAAGTTCCCGGTGGGCGGGTGCAGGCCCCAAAGGCCGCACGTTCAGTGTTGTATCCATTATATTGCTTTTCGCAGAGAATTTCAAGCAGCTTTCCCAAAACGTTGGAGGCAATGTGCCAAAATTTGTGGAAACCTGCTGTGCATTTGGATCAAAATGCGGGGATTTCCGCGCCGCGCCGCCGAAATCCGCCCCCCATCACACCCCCGTCAGGTCGAAGCTGGGGGTGTATTCCTCCCGGGCGCTGCTCTTCTGCTGCATGTATCCGGTGGTGAGGCCCTTGTCCATGGCGTAGTTCACCACCCGGCGGTATTCGTAGGTGGTGATCCGCCGCCCGATGCCGTGGTCGGCGGCCTGATAGAAGGGAGTGAACTGGCTCATGAGGCTGGGCAGGAAACAGCCGGGGTCGGCGTCGTTCCAGGCGGCCATCTGGTCCAGCACCCGGAAACTGTCATCCGTGTGGCCGGGGATGGCCAGGTGCCGCAGAATTACCCCCCGCTGGAGGATGCCCTCGCCGTCAAAGACGGGGCGGCCCGCCTGGGCCAGCATGGCCTCGATGGCGGCTTTGGCGGCGGCGGGGTAGTCGGGGGCGGCGGACAGGTCGGCCGCCAGGGCAGGGGAGATGTATTTCAGGTCGGCCAGCCAGATATCGATGTACCCCGCCCAGCGGGCCACACTCTCGACGGTTTCGTAGCCGCCGGTGTTGCAGACGATGGGCAGGTGCAGCCCGGCGGCCCGGGCCTGGTCCAGGGCGGCGATAATCCAGGGCTGCCACTGGCCGGGGGTCACCAGATTGATGTTGTGGGCCCCCTGGGCCTGGAGGTCCAGGAAAATCCCGGCCAGCCGCTCCACGGTGATTTCCTTGCCGAAGGCCTGGGCGCTGATGGGGTAGTTCTGGCAGTAGCAGCACCGCAAAGCACAGCCCGAGAAAAACACGGTGCCGCTGCCCCGGGTGCCGCTGATGCAGGGCTCCTCCCAGAAGTGGAGGGCCGCCCGGGCCACTTTCAGGGTGCCGGCGGCGCCGCAGTATCCGGCACGGCCGGCGGCGCGGTCTGCGCCGCAGCGCCGGGGGCACAGGTCACAGCGGCTGGGGATGGTGAAGGTTGTAGACATAGTGCATAAAGTCCCTTCCAAAAGATTTACGGATTTGACCTGCAAACAGTATACCATTTTTTCTGCCCGGCGTGTTATACTGAGTATTGAAAAAACTTGTATCCTTTGAAAAGAACGGATTGAGAAGCATTGCGCCGCGCTCCGGCGCGCAAGGAGGGATGATCCATGCAGACCGAAACCGACGAAATCCGCAAAAATCTGAAATACCTGAACCTGCTGGCCCGGGACTACCCGTCCCAGGCGGCGGCCGCCAGCGAGATCATCAGCACCCAGGCCCTGCTCAAGCTGCCCAAGGGCACCGAACACTTCATGAGCGACCTCCACGGGGAAAACGAGGCCTTTGTCCACATCCTGAACTCGGCCTCGGGGGTGATCCGTGAGAAGGTGGACGCCGTCCTGGGGGAATCGGTTCCCGCCGAGACCCGGGCCGAGCTGGCCACCCTGATCTATTACCCGGCGGAAAAGCTGCCCCAGCTCAAGGCCCGCCAGCCCAGCCAGTCCGCCCTGGAAAACTGGTACAGCGAGACCCTGCTGCGCCTCATTGATATCTGCCGCCTGGTGTCCTCCAAACACACCCGCAACCATGTCCGGTCCTGCCTGCCCTCGGGCTGCGGCTATGTGCTGGACGAGCTGCTCCACGCCCATTTCGAGGACCACGACAAGGATTTGTATTACGGCCAGATCGTGGGCAGCATCATCGAGAACGGCCGGGCCGACCGGTTCATCACCCGCCTGTGCGAGCTGATCAAGCGGCTGGCGGTGGACAAGCTCCATATTGTGGGGGACCTGTTTGACCGGGGCCCCCGGCCCGACATCATTCTGGACCTGCTGCTGCGGCATCACAGCGTGGATATCCAGTGGGGCAACCACGACGTGGTGTGGATGGGCGCCGCCGCCGGCAGCCCCATCTGTGCCGCCACCGTCATGAAAACCACCCTGGCTTACCACAACCACGGGATGCTGGAGGACATCTACGGCATCAACCTGCGGCATCTCCAGCGGCTGGCCGACCAATACTACGGCCAGGACGATCTGTCCATCTGGATGCCCCACACCGACGCCGCCCGGGGCCCCTACACCGAGGGAATGCTCCACCGCTGCGCCGTCATGCACAAGGCCATCTCCATCATCCTATTCAAGCTGGAGTGCGCCGTCATCGACCGCAACCCCGATTTTCAGATGGAAGGCAGGGACTACCTGCGCCGGATCGACTGGGAGAAGGGGACGGTGAACATCGCCGGGAAGGACTACCCCCTGCGAGACACCAGTTTCCCCACCGTGGACCCCGCCAACCCCGCCGCCCTCAACGAGGACGAGCAGATGGTCATTGACCGGCTGGTGGCCTCTTTCCGCCAGAGCGAAAAGCTCCAGCAGCACGTCCGGTTTCTGTACGCCAAGGGCAGCGTCTACCACATCGAAAACGGCAACCTCCTCTACCACGGGGCGGTGCCCATGACCGAGAAGGGTTCCTTTGCCTCCGAGCGGTTCGAGGGCCGGACCTATTCGGGCCGGGCCCTGATGGACTACTGCGACGAGCGGGCCCGCCGGGGCTACTACAGCCCCGAGGGCAGCGCCGCCCGCCAGAGCGGCCAGGATTTCCTGTGGTATCTGTGGTGCGGCAAGCTGTCGCCCCTGTTCGGCCGCAGCGCCATGACCACCTTTGAGCGGATCTATGTGGCCGACCCCGCCACCCACGCCGAGGTGAAGGACCCCTATTATACCTGGTACAACGACGAGGCCGCCTGCCGGCGGATTCTGTCTGAATTCGGGCTGCCGGGGTCCTGCCACATCATCAACGGCCATGTGCCGGTAAAGGAGAAAAACGGCGAGAGCCCCATCAAGGGGGGCGGCCGGCTGATTGTCATTGACGGCGGGTTCTGCCGTGCCTACCACGAGAAAACCGGCATCGCCGGCTATACCCTGACCTATTCCAGCCGGGATATGTCCCTGCGGACCCATCAGCCCTTCATCAGCGCCGAAAAGGCCATCACCGAAAACATCGACATCGTCTCCCGGGAAAACATCCTGGAACAGGAGAACCACCGGGTGCTGGTGGAGGACATCGACGAGGGCGAGACCCTGCGGGAAAAGGTACATGACCTCAAACAGCTGGTGGCTGCCTATCAGCTGGGCTGGATCAAGGAGGCCGAGGTCCAGGACCGGGTGTGGTAACTGCCTCTTGACGCCCGGAGGAAATATGTGTATTCTGTGTAAAAGAGAGAAAAAATACGAATGAATATGGAGAATCTGGGCAAAACAGAAAATAAGAGCAAACCTCTGGCCTGAAACTTTGCTTTTTTCCTGGAGTTGTGTATAATAGGATGAGCCGCAAGGGAAACGGCGTGTTTGCGCTGCCCTGAAAATCCGCCTGGCTGTGTACAAAAATCCGGTCCAGGCTAAGGGCGTATCTGAAAACTCCTCCACGCTGTCTTATTCTGCCCAAAAGCACATCTGCCGCGTTGCAGTCGCTTGCATTCCACCAAGGAGTGCGGCGCTCCTGCGCCTTGCAGCTGCATCTTTTGGGCGAAGAATCCAGCATGTTTGAATTCTCAGATACACCCCAGGGACTGTGTGCGGCGTGGGACGTTTATTGAATCTGCGGACCCATGAAGGAGATCATTACTTTGGAGAAGTTTGTAATTACCGGCGGCAAGCCCCTGCAGGGCGAAGTCGCTATTTCGGGCGCCAAAAATGCGGCGGTGGGCATCCTGCCCGCCACCATCCTGGCGGCCGGCGTCTGTGTGATCGAGAATCTGCCCAACATCAGCGACGTATCCGTCAGCCTGAACATCCTCAGCGCCCTGGGCGCCCAGGTGCGGATGCTCAACCGCAACACCTACGAGATCGACACCACCCATCTGGTCAGCACCAACGTGCCGGACGACCTGTCCCGGCAGATGCGGGCCAGCTACTATTTCCTGGGGGCGCTGCTGTCCCGCTTTGGCAAGGCCCAGGTGGCCATGCCCGGCGGGTGCAATCTGGGCCCCCGCCCCATCGACCAGCACCTGAAGGCCTTCAGCGCTCTGGGCGCCCAGGACAGTGTGGATTACGGCATGATCACGGTCCGGGCCAAGGAGAAGCTGCAGGGTGCCCGCATCTTCTTTGATAAGGTGAGCGTGGGCGCCACCATGAACGCCATGCTGTCGGCGGTGATGGCCGAGGGCCAGACCATCCTGGAAAACTGCGCCAAGGAGCCCCACGTGGTGGACCTGGCCAACTTCCTGAACATGTGCGGCGCGGACGTCCGCGGCGCCGGCACCGACGTGATTAAAGTGCGGGGCGTCAGCCAGATGCACGGCTGCACCTACAGCATCATCCCCGACCAGATCGAGGCCGGCAGCTATATGGTGGCCGCGGCGGCCACCGGCGGCGACGTGATGATTCACAACGTCACCCCCAAGCACCTGGAACCCATCACCGCCAAGCTGCGGCGCTGCGGGGCCGAGGTGGAGGAGTTTGACGACGCGGTCCGGGTCACCCGCACCGGGCCCATCCTGCCCACCAAGATCAACACCATGCCCCATCCGGGCTTCCCCACCGACATGCAGCCCCTGATGGGCGTGCTGCTCAGCGTGGCCAAGGGCACCAGCACCATCACCGAGGGCATCTGGGACAACCGCTTCCGCTATGTGGATGAACTGCGGAAGATGGGGGCCAACATCCAGGTGGACGGCCAGGTGGCGGTGATCGAAGGGGTGGAGCGGCTGATGCCCGCCCCCCTCCACGCCAGCGACCTGCGGGCCGGCGCGGCCATGGTGGTGGCGGCCCTGATGGCCGACGGCACCAGCGAGATCGAGGAGATCAGCCACATCGAGCGCGGCTACGAAAACATTGTGGAAAAGCTGCAGGGCCTGGGGGCCGACATCCGCAAGGTGGAGCGGGTCCCCGCCGCTCTGGAGCAGGCTCTGTAACAAAACCGAACCAACCCTGAATCCCTGGAGTCGCACCGGCCTGGCGCGGCTCCTTTGATTCGTTGTACACCCAGGGCAGGGAGGGCCCTTTTCCCCCATGGCAGAATTCATCTCGCTTTATTCCGGTTCCTCGGGCAACTGCAGCGTGGTCCGCAGCGGCGGCCGCTGCCTGCTCATCGACATGGGCAAGGGGGTGCGGGTCACCACCGGCGCGCTGCGGGAGGTGGGGCTCCAGGCTGCGGACTGCGCCGGTATCCTCATCACCCACGAGCACAGCGACCACGTCAAGGGCCTGGCCACCTTCCTCAAACGGCATCTGCTGCCGGTGTACGGGGCCCAGGCCACCCTGGATGCGCTGGAGGCCGGCGGCGTGCTGCCGGCGGGGTGCCCGGTCCATGTGCTGGACCCCCAGACCGGCGACGAGGAGGAAATCGGCGGGTTCGGGGTGCGGGCTTTCCCCACCAGCCATGACGTGCCCTGCGTGGGCTACCGCATCACCACCCCCGAGGGGAAAGTGATGTCCATTGCCACCGACCTGGGCGTCCTGACCCCGGCGGTCCACGCCGCCCTGGCCGGGTGCGACCTGGTGGCCCTGGAGAGCAACTACGACCCCTACATGCTCCGCAACGGGCCCTATCCCTATTACCTGCGGGCCCGCATCGAAAGCCCCCGGGGCCATCTGTCCAACGACGAGTGCAGCGAAAAGCTGGCCGAGCTGGTGCAGCAGGGCTGCGAAAAGTTCGCCCTGTGCCACCTGTCCCAGGAGAACAACACCCCCGCCCTGGCGCTGCAGACGGTGTTCACCACCCTGGGCGCGGCGGGGGCCGTGCCCGGCAAGGACTGCATCGTCCAGACCCAGCGGCGCAATGAGGTCAGCCCTACGCTGGAATTTTGATCGAAACAGTTGACAAAAACGCTGTACATGCTTATAATTTGAGTGGTGCGGCCGGGGGTGTGGCCCCCTGCCGCCCGCCTGAAATCAAAAAAGGTTATTTGGCGATGACAGGGCCAGGAATGTGCGCCCAGCCGTTCAGAGAGAGGGTTTTTCAGCTGTGAGGCCCTCCGGCTGTTCACGTTCCATGCCACCCTCGAGCTCCCGGCGAAACAAGCCGGGCGCGGCGCAGCGTTATTGCGGCAAAAGAGGCGGCAGGCCACCCGGCCCGCCGCAAGTTGGGTGGTACCACGGAGCAGTTACGGCAGCCTTCGTCCCTTGTCGGGGCGGGGGCTGCTTTTGTTTTCGCCGCGCTGCCGTTTATATTCAGGCCCCGCATGGCGGGGCAGAGCAAGGAGAGAATCGTTTATGCAATGGACCGGTTTGAATGAACTGCGTGAAAAATACCTGAGCTTCTTCGAGGGCAAGGGTCACCTGCGCCTGGGCAGCTTCCCCCTGGTGCCCAAGGACGACCCCAGCCTGCTGCTGATCAACAGCGGCATGGCCCCCATGAAGAAGTGGTTCCTGGGCCAGGAGGAGCCGCCCCGCCACCGGGTCACCACCTGCCAGAAGTGCATCCGGACCCCCGACATCGAGCGGGTGGGCATCACCGCACGCCACGGCACCTTCTTTGAGATGCTGGGCAACTTCTCCTTCCAGGATTACTTCAAGGAGGAGGTCATTCCCTGGGCATGGGAGTTCCTGACCAGCGACCAGTGGATGGCCATCCCCAAGGACAAGCTGTATATCTCGGTCTACCTGGAAGACGACGAGGCCTATGACATCTGGACCCAGAAGGTGGGCATCGCCCCCGACCACATGGTCCGCATGGGCAAGGAGGACAACTTCTGGGAGCACGGCTCCGGTCCGTGCGGCCCCTGCTCCGAGATTTACTTTGACCGCGGCATCGAGTACGGCTGCGGCAAGCCCACCTGCGGCCCCGGCTGCGACTGCGACCGCTATATGGAGATCTGGAACCTGGTGTTCAGCCAGTTCGATTCGGACGGCAAGGGCCACTATGACCGCCTGCCCAAGCCCAACATTGATACCGGCATGGGCCTGGAGCGTCTGGCCTGCGTGATGCAGGGCGTGGGCAACCTGTTTGAGGTGGACACCGTCCAGAGCGTGCTGCACCATGTGGAGCACATCGCCGGCAAGACCTACAAGCAGAACGACAAGGCCGACATCTCCATCCGCGTCATCACCGACCACATCCGCAGCTGCACCTTCATGGTGTCGGACGGCATCCTGCCCTCCAACGAGGGCCGCGGCTACGTGCTGCGCCGCCTGCTGCGCCGCGCCGCCCGTCACGGCCGTCTGCTGGGCATCCAGGGCCCCTTCCTGGTGGACCTGGTGGAGACCGTCATCCAGTCCAGCGAGAGCGCATACCCCGAGCTGCGTGAGCACGCCGCCTACATCAAGAAGGTGGTGGGCACCGAGGAGGCCAACTTCGCCCGGACCATCGACGCCGGCATGAACATCCTCAATACCCTCATCGACGGCATCGAGAAGGCCCATCAGCACATCCTGAGCGGCCTGGATGTCTTCAAGCTGAACGACACCTTCGGCTTCCCCCTGGACCTGACCCGCGAGATCGCCGCCGAGCAGGGCATCGAGGTGGACGAGGAGGGCTTCCACGCCGAGATGACCAAGCAGAAGGAGCGGGCCCGCGCCGAGCGCCTCAAGAAGAATATCTCGGGCTGGAGCGCCGACCTGTTCGGTTCTCTGGAGGCTGCCCCCACCGTCTTTACCGGCTATGACACCCTGAACGACCAGGGCACCGTGGTGGCCCTGTCGGACGAGGAGACCCTCACCGACGCCATCGCCACCGACGACCAGGCCAAAGAAGGCGTGCTGGTGGTGCTGGACAAGACCCCCTTCTACGCCGAGATGGGCGGCCAGACCGCTGACCACGGCGTTCTCACCGGCGACAACTGCACCCTGCGCGTGCTGGACGTGAAGAAGACCCCCAAGGGCTACTTCGTCCACACCTGCGTGCTGGAGAACGGCTATGTCCGCGTGGGCGACGTGCTGAACGCCCAGGTGGACCGTGAGTACCGCTGGGCCATCGCCCGCAACCACACCGCCACCCACCTGCTGCAGGCTGCCCTGCGGGAGGTCCTGGGCGACCACGTCCACCAGGCCGGCTCCTATCAGGATGCCCATGTGACCCACTTCGACTTCACCCACTTCAGCGCCGTGACCCCTGAGGAACTGGCCCGGGTGGAGCAGATCGTCAACGACAAGATCTATGAGGCCCTGGAGGTCAACGTCCGCAGCATGCCGCTGGACGAGGCCAAGAAGATGGGCGCCATGGCCCTGTTCGGCGAGAAGTACGGCGAGATCGTCCGCGTCGTGGACGTCTGCGGCTGGTCCACCGAGTTCTGCGGCGGTACCCACGTCAAGAACACCGCCCAGATCGGCTGCTTCAAGATTGTCAGCGAGTCCTCTGTGGCCGCCGGCATCCGCCGCATTGAGGCCGTCACCGGCAAGAACCTGCTGATGCGGGCCAACGCCAACGAGCTGACCCTGCGCCAGACCGCCGCCGCCCTCAAGGCCAACAACGTGGCCGACCTGGCCGCCCGCGCCGAGGCCGTCATGGCCGAGAACAAGGCCCTGACCAAGGAGCTGGATACCCTCAAGGCTGAGGTGGCTGCCTCCAAGGTCACCGACCTGTTCAAGAACGCCAACGAGGTCAACGGCGTCAAGATCGTCACCGCCTACTTCACCGGCACCGCCAGCGACACCCTGCGCGGCATGTGCGACACCATCCGCGACAAGGCCGTCAACCCGGTGGTGGCCGTCCTGGTGGGCAGCGACAACGGCAAGACCACCATGGCCGTGGCCGTCAACAAGCTGGCCCAGGCCAAGGGCCTCAAGGCCGGCAACCTGGTCAAGGAGCTGTCGGCCATTGCAGGCGGCAAGGGCGGCGGCAAGCCCGACTTCGCCATGGCCGGCCTGAAGGATGCCACCAAGATCGACGAGGCCCTGCAGGCTGCAGGCGAGGTGGCCGGCCGCCAGATGGCCTGATCCACGGCCCGCGCGCGGCCTTGGACGCCGCGCTGACTGATAACGGCAGAAACCGGCCCCCGGCCGGGCGCTGCCGGCAGATTCACCCACGAAAGGAGCTGTCACAACCATGGATGACTGCCTGTTCTGTAAGATCGCTGCGGGGGAAATTCCCTCCAACAAGCTGTACGAGGACGACCAGCTGCTGGCCTTTTATGACATCGACCCCCAGGCCCCGGTCCACTTCCTCGTCATCCCCAAAAAGCACATTCCCTCGGCCGCAGCCCTGACCGAGGCGGACGGGGCCCTGCTGGGCCACATCTTCGCCACCATCGCCAAACTGTGCAATGACCTGGGCTGCGACGGCGGCTACCGCATCGTGTCCAACGTGGGCGAGGACGCCGGCCAGAGCGTCAAGCACCTGCACTTCCATGTGATGGCCAAGCGCCCCATGGGCTGGCCCGCAGGCTGAGAGCCCGGATCGGAAAAAGGAGAGAATCACAACATGGCTGAAACCTATACTTTGAAGGTCGCGGGCCTGACCCGCGAGCTGACCATCTGCAAGGTGAACGACCACATGGACATTGCGGCCTTCATCATGCTGGGTGACAGTGAGCTGACGGTGGCCGCAGCCGCCGAGCTGCTGAAAAAGTGCCCCGACTTTGACATCCTGCTCACCGCCGAGGCCAAGGGCATCCCCCTGGCCCACGAGATGAGCCGTCAGAGCGGCAAACCCTATGTCTGCGCCCGCAAGAACGTCAAGCTGTATATGAAGGACCCGGTCATCGTGGAGGACCAGTCCATCACCACCGCCGGCAAGCAGAAGCTGGTCATCGACCGCAAGGAGCTGGACCAGATGAGCGGCAAGCGTGTGCTGGTGGTGGATGACGTCATCTCCACCGGCGGTTCCCTGAAAGCCCTGGACGCCCTGGCCGAGCAGACCCGCTGCGAGATCGTGGGCCAGGCCGCCGTCCTGGCTGAAGGCGACGCAGCCAAGCGGGAGGACATCATCTTCCTGGAGCCGCTGCCCCTGTTCTTCCACTGATGGGGTGAGGCGGCCGGTCTGCGCACTTTTTGCCGGTGCGCTGAGCGCACAGCTGATCGCTGCTTATGAGCCGCAGGTGACCCTCGGGCCGCTTGCGGCTTTCTTTGTCGGGATCTGCCTGGCGGTGATGCTGCTGGGCGGGCGGCGCAGGGGATATGGTCTCTGGCTGCTGGCGGGGGCCATGCTGGGCATCGGCTTTACCCTGCGCACCCAGGCCCGGCTGGAAACCCTCACCAGCCGGTACGACAACACCACCGTCCGTCTGGTGGCCAGCGTGGAGGAGGTAAGGGAGGGTTACACCCGGCTGAATGTCCGGGCCAGGCTGCGGGTGGAGAGCGTCCGGGGGCAGGAGGCGTCCTTCTGCTGCTGGTGCGACAACCTGCCGGCCTGTGAGGCCGGGGACCGGATCGAGGGGATTTTCACCCTGGAATCCCCCGGCCAGGAGGACCGTCCCGGCCGCTACGCCGACGAAATCGTCTTTCTGGCCGACTACAGCCAGCAGTTTGCCTGTCTGGGGGAGGCGGAAGGCTTTCGGGCCTGGTCGGCCCGGCTCCAGCAGACCCTCAGCGATGCTCTGTGCAAAGATATGGAAGGGGACGAGGCCGGCGCCCTGGCCGCCATGGTGGTGGGGGACCGCAGCCGGATCTCCTCAGAACTGAACAGCGCCTATCGGGCGGCGGGATTGTCCCATGTGCTGGTGGTCAGCGGAATGCACGTCACCATCCTGTGCGGCATGGGCCTGCCGGCCCTGTGGGATATGAAGCGCTGGCTGACGGCAGGGCAGAAGCTGGCCCTGCTGCTGCCGGACAAACTGGGCTTTAAGCTGTACCGGCGGTTCGGGGTGCGGCTGGCCCAGATGCAGCTGCGTCCCGCCCGGCCCATGGAGGGCTGTTTCAGCCGGCGCAAGGTCTGGGCTCTGCGGCTGCGGGCCCTGGGGCCGGTGGCGCTGGCCGTCCTGCTGACCGGCATCACCGGCTTTACCCCGTCGGTGCTCCGGGCCGCCGCAGCGGTGGCCATCGGGGCCTTTGGGGTGTGGGTCATGGCCCCCGCCGACGCCATGACCAGTCTGGCCCTGGCCGGGCTGGGGATGAGCGCCTTCAACAGCTACGCCGTCTGCGACGTGGGCTTTGAACTGTCCTATGCGGCGGTGATGGGCACCCTGGCAGGGGCGGCCCTGGCCCGCCGCCGCACCCAAAGGCTGAACGACCGCCCGGCCTTTCGCCGGGAGGGGATGGGACAAGCGCCCCTGATCCAGCGGGCGGCTCTGCGGCTGGCACGGGCGGTCTGGACCACAGGGTGCATCTCCCTGTGCGCCTCGGCGGCCACCTTCCCGGTGCTGGTTCTCCGGGGGATGAGCACCAGCCCCTATGCGCTCATATCGGGTGTGGCCGTCCTGTGGGTGGTGCAGCCTATGATGATTCTGGGCATCCTGGCGGCCCTCACCGGGCTGGTGCCGGCACTGTACCCGGTCTATCATCTGCTGGCGATGGGAGCCGGAGCGTTCGCCCGGCTTCTGAACGCATGGGTGGAAATGGTGTCCCAGTGGCCCGGGGCCCAGATGGCTTTTGACAGCCGCTATGCCGCCGCAGTGAGCCTGATCCTGATGGGCCTGTGCTACCTGGCCTATCAGGGCCGGGTGCGGGCCCGGTTCTGGGTGCCGGCGCTGGTGCTGGCGGCTGCGGTGGGGATCGGCGGGGCGGTGGTCCTGAGCCGGGATGTGGTGCAGGTGGCCCTGGTGGGCAGCGCCCAGACCCCCTCGGTGATCCTGACCCAGAACGGCCAGACGGTGGTTCTCTACCGGGGCGGCAGCAGCGGCCGCACCGCGGTGGAGGGCTGGCTGGAAAGCCGCGGCCTGTCCCAGCCCTGCCTGCTGGTGGATTTGCGCAGCGAACCCTCCCGGGTGACCCGCCCCGAGGCGGACCGGGTGATTCTGGCGTCGGGGCTGGGAGATTATGCCACCTACCGGGGCCAGCGGGGCGATATGAAAGTGGAAGTCCTCTGCCTGCCCCAGGGCCGGGCCGCCCTTGTGACGGTGGGCCGGTGGCGGCTGGCAGCGGTCAACGGCACCTTTGAGCTGGCCCAAACCATGGAGGTGGACTGGCTGCTGGCCTCACCCTCCGACCCGTCGGCCTTCCGGTGGGAAGGGGTGCTGGCGCTCAAGGAATACGACTGGATGGACCCGGACACGCCCCGGGCGTCCGGGCTGCTGCTGCGGCCGGGCGGGGGCGTGCGGGTCCGGCAATGACAAAGGAGGCGAGGCGCGATGCCCGCAGAAACCAAGCTGGCGGTCCTGGCGGAACAGGGCTGCCCGGTGTTCTATTTTTACTCCACCGAGAAATATCTGGTGCACCAGGCGGTGCAGGCGGCCTGCCGCCTGCTGGCCCAGGGGACAGAGGAGGAGATGACGGTGCTGGACGGGGCGGCTCCCGACGTGGAGCAGCTGGTGATGGCGGCGGGCACCATCTCGTTTTTCGGCACCCGGCGTGTGGTCTGCCTGCCCGAGGTGGACCCCGGGGCCTACAGCGAAAAAGACCTGGAAGCCTTTATGGACACGGTGGCCAGCCTGGAAAACGCCGTGCTGGTGCTGGGCAGCGTCTTTGAGGCCGAGCGCACCGGCAAGGCCAAGCCGGGCAAGCGGGCCCAGCGGCTGATTGCCCAGTGCAAAAAGCTGGGCTGGGCCGAGGAACTGGCCAAGCCCGGCCCCGCCCAGCTGCGGCAGATGATGACCGACCGGGCCCAGGCCCAGGGGGCCGAACTGACCGGCCCGGCGGCGTCGGCCCTGCTGGACCGCTGCGGCGAGGACCCCTACCTGCTGGAAAACGAGGTGGACAAGCTGGCGGCGGCCTCGGGCTACCGCACCATCACCCCGGCCCTGGTGGCCGACATGGGTGTGGTGAGCCTGGAGGCGGACGTCTTTGAGATGGTGCGGATGGTGACCGCCCGCAACGCGGCCGCCGCCTGCAAGAAACTGCAGGTTCTGCTGCGGCTGCAGCAGGAACCCATCGCCATCACCGCCGCCCTGATCGGCAGCTATGTGGACCTGTACCGGGTCAAGCTGGGCCAGCAGAACAAAAAGAACTACACCGCCGTGTTCAAGGACTTCGGGTACAAGGGCAGTGATTTCCGGCTCAAGCGGTCGGCCCAGACGGCGGCAGGCTACACCCTGCCCCAGCTCAAGCGGTGCCTGAATATCCTGCTGGAGCTGGACAAAAACCTCAAGGGCCAGCCGGTGAACCCCCAGGTGCTGCTGGAAATGGCCCTGTGCCGCCTGGTCATGGAAGGAGGCAGCCGATGAGCGAACGTCTGCATACCGGCCGGGTGCTGGTGGTGGAGGGCAAATACGACGCCGCCCGCCTGGCCGGCCTCACCGACGCCATGATCCTGCTGACGGGCGGGTTCGCGGTGTTTTCGGACAAAAAACGCCAGCGGCTTCTCAAGCAGCTGGCAGAGCAAAACGGCCTGATTCTCCTGACCGACTCGGACAAGGCGGGGTTCCAGATCCGCACCTACATCACCAACCTGGTGGGGGAGGAACACGTGGTCCAGGCCTATGTCCCGGCCATGCCGGGCAAAGAGCGCCGCAAGGCCGCCCCCGGCAAGGAGGGCCTGCTGGGGGTGGAGGGGGTGCCCGACGAGGTAATCCTCCGCAGCCTGCGGCAGGCTCTGGGCAGCGAGGCCGACCAGCCCGCCGCCCCCCGGACGGGCCGGGCCGTCACCTACACCGACCTGTACGACTGGGGCCTGTCGGGTACCGCAGGGGCCGCCGAGCGGAAATACCGGCTGCTGGGGGCCCTGGGGCTGCCGCCGAGGCTTTCCAAAAAGGAAATGCTGGAGGTATTCAACCGGCTGTATACCTTTGAGCAGCTGGACCGCCTGCTGCGGCAGCTGGACGAACCCGAATCCTGAACAAAACAAACGCCCGGGCCTTTCCCGCAAAAGGGGAGAGGCACCGGGCGCTTTTGTGTGTCGGGCAGGATTCAGCCCGAGATGGCGTTTTCGATGACGCGGCAGAGCAGGGCCAGGTCGGAACCGGCCAGCAGCTCAAACTTGACGGCCCCCAGGCCCGAATACCACAGCTGCAGCTCGCCGTCCAGATCGCCCATGCCGGCGGACTCGATGGCGTAGGCCTGCACCCGGCGGTAGGGCAGGGAGGTGAAGGACTTTTTCATCCCGGTGACCCCCTGGACGTTGATGGCGATGACCCGGCGGTCGGTAAAGACGACGCCGTCCCGGACGCTCTGGAAGGCCTGGACCACCTGTTCACCGGGGGTGAGCAGAGGCTGGATCAGGCGCTCCAGCTTGGAATCGTTGACCGGGCGCAGCTTGAGAAAAGACGGGTTTTCAAAATCAATCATGGCGGACACCTCTTTCGTTGGATGGTTAGGGTGAGTATAACAGATTTAGACGCCGGGGGCAACCCCGGCCAAAAGGTCCAGCGCCTGCCGGAAATCCCTCCGGCGCAGTCCCCGCATGCTGTCCACCTCCACCAGCCGGGCTTTCAGGGCCGGCGTGCCGGTGAATTCGTCGGGCCGGTCGTCCAGGATGACGAAGCCGGCGCCGGGGTGCTGTTCCAGCCAGGCGGCGATCTCCTCCCCCTTGCTCCGGCCCAGAATGGGGGCCAGATCCCATACCGGGGTGCCGTTGGCCTCCAGGGTGCGGTAGAAGTGGTCCCGGATGGCCTGCATGAAGGGATCGTCGTCCTCAAAGCTGTACCGCCAGGAGGAGGACAACACCACCCGGGCGCCGGTGCGCCGCACCAGCCGGCGCAGCAGCCCCAGGGCGATGGGGTCAAAGAAGGGCCGCTCCATGGGCCGGCGGAACAGCCAGTTCAGCCGGACGCTGAGGGGCGTGCAGAGAACGCCATCGATATCCAGGAAAATCACCGTCATAACAGGGCCTCCGTCGGGGTGGGCAGGTGCTGGCTTTATTGTAGCACGGCCCGGCCCCGCCGGCAACTGCCGATTGACGAAACGCCCCAAACGCGGTATACTATAGAGCAGTGCCGGGGTGTTGCGCAGTTGGTAGCGCGCCTGCTTTGGGAGCAGGAGGCCGCGAGTTCGAGTCTCGCCACTCCGACCAAGAGATAGAAATCCGAACTTGATCTTCCCAGTGGGAGACGGGTTCGGATTTTTGCTTTCTACCGAGAACCTGGATTTGACGCGGTGATCGGAAAGGGCGGGGCTTCCTCGAATGAAGAAGGGAAGGCCCGCCTTGTACTTATTAAACCGATTCTGAGGACCTTAGAAATGCCTTTGTTCTGTATACACCAGAATCTACAAACTCTTTTCAAGGTACTTTAGTCTTGTTTGTTATAGCTGTGACGAGTATCTTTACCTGGACCATAGGACGGATTAGGCGGCTTCGGTGTAAAGAAACATATTGCCTCCTAAATGTGCGTTCTCTAATAATGAAAGCCTTCACATTGGTCGAAGAAGACTCATTCACAAAGTGAAGATTGATTCCTTCATATTAGCTATTGATTTTAGACATGTAAATGAGTAGTATATAATATATACAAATACATGACAGAGTTGAGGGATTATTATGGATGATACTCGGATTTCAATGTTTCCAGAGGGAGATGTCCCTGCACAGGTTAACGAACTTGAAATGCAAGTTAAAAAGCTTAGGAATAGCCTAACTACTGATAGAATGGACATGTCCTTTGGCGAAATAATGAGCATGTATGAGCAAGGAGAAATAATAATTTCTCCTGAATTTCAAAGATTGTTTCGGTGGACTGTTGAACAGAAAACAAAATTTATAGAATCTATTTTGCTTGGCATTCCTATTCCCCCAATTTTTGTGGCAGAAGATAATGATGGTCGTTGGGAATTGGTGGATGGGCTGCAAAGAATTTCGACAGTACTTTCATTTTTTGGTGTTTTGAGAACAGATAAGCCGGAGATGAACAGGTGGTTTTTAGTATCTGGTGATTTACTAGATGCTCTAGAGGGATTCAATATTGATAATCTTCCCAACAGGTATCGTTTAAATATTAAGCGTGCTGTTTGTCGGATAGAAATTATAAAATGGGACAGCCAATGGGATATGAGATATGAGCTGTTTAGTCGACTTAATACAGGTGGAGAGGCGTTGACCGATCAGGAAATAAGAAACTGCATATTCCGAAGTGGCCTAAGAAAATTATATGAATTTATTGATGAGGCAGTTAACAATAAAATATTTGTCAATTTAACGGCGCTAACTGAACGTCAAAAGCTGGAGCTATATAACCAAGAACTAATAGTAAGATATATTTGCTTAGTGGATAGCTGGGAAAAAGTAAATGCATCAATTTCAATGTATATGACGAATTATTTACGAGAGAAACTAGACAAAGGTGAAGATATTCCGGCAGAAATACCTGATAAATTCTATCGTACCTTAAAATTGCTTGAACCTTTGGGTAAATCTGTTTTCCGTTTTGCTAATAGCACAATTTGTTCGTCTAGTCTTTATGATGCAGTAATGGTAGCATTAACTAATAATCTGGATTTTTATGAAACACATCCTGATAAATTAAGTTCCGTGATTGCTCGACTAAAAACTGATGATCAGTTTAGAAAAAATTCTGGCGTATCTTCAAGCAGCAAAAATAGGGCTAAACGGCGAATAAAGCGAGCACTTGAACTATTTGGAGAAAGTGCACATGAGTGATTTTGAAGAAGCTATAAATTCTGATTTAAATTGGAGATTAGGTGAGATTGCTATATTAAAATCTTTGACAGTTCAATCTCATTTGTCAGAAAGAAAAAAAGCTGTCTCTCGAAAATATTGTATTCCTGCTCTATATGCGGTTTGGGAGGGCTATATTGTTAACTCTTTCAAAGAGTATGTAAAGGTCATCAATAGTGAACAGTTGACTTTTTCTGATTTAAATGAAAGTATAAAAACAAAACATATGTTTTCTTCACTAAGCTTACATCAACCTCCGCAAACTTTTGAAAAGAAAAAGCAACTAGTTAGAAAGATTCAAGATATGGTATCTGGACCAGTACAACTTCCATTGGAAATTGATACAGGGTCAAATGTTAATTATGCTGAATTGCAGAATATTTGCAATAGATATGCGGTCAATTGTGAATCGTTAGAAAAATACAAGGTGCCTCTTAATAAGTTTCTCAACTATAGGAATCGTATTGCCCACGGTGACAACTCCATTTCTGTTGATCCTGAGCATATTACTGAGTTTTCCCAAACAGTTGTGTCTCTAATGGTGGATATCGCTGAAATTCTAAATAACCATGTCAAAGAGCGTAAATATATGCTACGTCCTCATGAATTAAACGTTCCGAGATAATATGAAAAGATACTTTTTAGTTTAGTATTCTGTAAAATAGAAATGTTTTGGCTTTGTTACTGGCAAAACTATTAATATTGCTGGACTCTTGTGGATCTTCTGATGATATTATGATTTGGGAGATTTTTCGATATGGTTTTAGAGTTAACAGGGATTGAATTACAAAAAAGCTAACCTGTTATAATAAGCAGACTTTCATGTAATTGAGGAGAAAAGTCTGTTTACAATATAAAAATTATTTTTAGTATATAATTTATTTGGCTTTATGTAAATCAAGTGCTCGCTTGAGCACTTGATTAGAAATTCATTTACTTACCCAGCCATAGGGAGGTTCTGCTGCTTTAGCTGCTGTTCCTCTTTCCACCGAGCAAACTGACGCTGACCTTCTTCGCTGGCATAAAATTTTTCAATTTCCGGCAGCAGGACCCGAGCCAGCGCTTCCATCTCGTGCTGTGGAATGCCGGTGCCGTAATCATTGATCGCTTTCTTTTTTGCCAAATGATTACCTCCCATGTTCATAAGCCCTGTTTCATGGGGTGGTTTCGTTCTGCGGTTCCCATGTGGGTATACGCATCCAGAACCTCTTTGGGAATGCGCTCCAGAATCGCGAGGGCCTCCTGATACTCCCGCTGGAGCTTGGCATCTTTCAGCTGCTTCAGAACGCTCTCGTGAGTCGCCTCGTCCAGGGACTCCGAGAGCTTTTTGTTTTTCTTCTTGAGCTTTTCATTCTCAGCCTTGGTACTGGTGAAGGCTGTACTGTACTTTTTCAGCTGGGTCCGCATCTTCTCCACGGCCGGGATATAGCCGTCCAGCAGTTCAGAAATCTCGGCGGCCCGCTTCTTGCCGTTCAGAGGCCCGATGCTTGTGAGCAGATGATCCAGCTTCTGGCGCTGCTTGGTCAGGCGGGTCATCTCCTTAAAAATGCGGGGCGGGATATGGTCGCGGCCCGTCTGGCTGGCGCTCTCGCCGCGCTCCAGGTCGGAGTACTTGACAACCATGTGCTCCCAGAACTTGTCCTGCCACCAGCTCAGCTTCTTTTTGTTGCCCACAATCTCTTTGGCACTCAGCCTGCCGTCTGGCGTCAGCGGGACAAAAGAAAGGTGCATATGGGGCGTCTTCTCGTCCATATGCACCATGGCGGAGATAATTGTTTCTTTGGCTTGATACTGCTCCAGGAAGTGGAGTGCTTCTTCAAAGTACTGCCGGATTTCGGGCAGCTTCTTGCCCTGAAAGAATTCCGGTGTGGCGGTGAACAGGACTTCCACCAGCCGGACACTGTCCTTCCGGGTACGGCAGCCCGCAGCGCTGATCTGTCGCTCGGCTTCGGCCCGGTACCGCTGGGGCGGGTCGATCAGGTGAAAGTTATGCTTGCTGCGGGAAAGGTCAATATCGGGGTTACTGGCGTACTTCTCTTTTCTGCGCTCGTTATGGGCCTCGATGTTGGTGATCTCCGGCCCTTTGTACTTGGCGAAGCGCATAATGGCGTATTGTGGTTGGCTCAATGGCGGCCCTCCTTTTTGGCAATTCAATCGTATTGGTGACGGGCATAGTGGGAGCCTCCTTTCAGATTTTGGTGCGGATCAAATTGATCTGCACCACTTTGTCGTAGCTATGAATGATTTGTTGGGGCGGATAGGTAAGCGCCCCACGAAACAGTGTACTTGCCAAGCCCAGTCTCCCAGTGAGAAAATCGTTCCATGGAGTGGCTGTGTATTTTTGAGAGCGGTCTTAAAAATACACGGCCT
>NZ_NFKB01000059.1:0-16940 GCF_002160175.1 Faecalibacterium sp. An192 | reverse complement strand
AGACTGGCCTGGCTCCGCTCTCGCTTCGCCAGGCCAGTCTTTGATTCGCTTGTTCTACCCCTTGCAGGCCTCTTTTTTGTACTGTCCGCACAATATGGGGCGGTTCACCGAAACGCAGGGCTCGCCTTCTTTATAAATAGAATATCTCAGAGCACACGGCCCGCACCCTGTTCCCGCAGGGTGAGCAGATGGCAGCTGCCCGGGCCAAAAACGCCCTCCATGGCTGCACAATAGCGCTCCAGGCACTCTCTGGGCACAAAGGCTTGAATGGTGCCGGCAAAGCCGCCTCCCTGCATCCGCCACGCCCCGCCGGTTCCTTCCAGCAGATGCTGACTCAGGGCCAGGGCCACCGACAGCTCCTGCCGGGCGGGCGTGGAAGCACAATAGACGTTCTGACAAAGGGCAAATGAGGCATGGCCGCTCTCCCCCACCAAATGCAGAAAGCGGCCGAACTGCCCGGCCCGCAGGGCGCAGTCCTCGGCCAGGGTGCGGGCGTTTTCCTCAAAGAAATGCATCGCCCGCAGGCAGGCCCGGTCTCCGCAGGCTGCCCGCACCTCGGGCAGCCGGGCCCAAAATTCCGCTTCCCGCACTTCGCCCAGCACGTTGCAGCCAAAGCAGGCAGCCACTGCTTCCATCTCATGGCGGATGGCGGCAAATTCCGCGGTCAATTCGCTGTGACTGCCCCGGGTATCGGTGACACAGAGCACCATTCCATCCGGCATCTGGCCCTTGGCCCGCAGTTTCTCCACCCGGGGCGACGCGGGATCTTCAAAGTCCGCAAAGATGACGCCGCCCAGAGCGCTGGCCAGCTGGTCCAGCATCCCGCTGGGTTTGCCGAAATAGATATTCTCCGCATACTGTCCCAGCCGTGCCACCTGAATGGGGGTCAGGCCGCAGCCAAATTCCTCGTTCATCATGGCGCCCATCGCCATTTCAAAGGCCGCCGAGCTGGATAGTCCCGAGCCTCGCAGCACATCGCTGGTGGTGTAGGCGTCGTAGCCGCCCACCTGCTTTCCCTGGGTGCGGAACCCTTCCGCCAGGCCGCGGATCAGGCTGGCCGAATGGGTGGACTCCGACGCCTGGGGATTGGGCTCATCCAGATCCACCACGTCCAGCTTGTTGAAGCCCCAGGACTTGACCCGGATATAGTTGTCCTCGTTCCGGGCCACCACCCCAACCAGGTCCAGGTTCACCGCCGCCGCCAGGCCATAGCCGTGCTGATGGTCGGTGTGGTTGCCTCCCAGCTCAGCCCGGCCGGGCGCCGTGTACAAATGCACCTGCCGTCCCGGGCCAAAATAGCGCTCAAAGTCCGTCAGCGCCGCGCACCAGCGCGCTCGCTGCCGGGCCAGTACCGCCTCCGACGAACCATACAAGGTCCGCAGAAGATCGTCCCACACGCCCGCCGCTATTTCCTGCCGCCTCTGTGCGCTTGTCGCCATATGTACCCCCTATCTACGCATCTCACCGTGAAGGCCCGGACGAAAAGCCAGGCCGCAGACCGACTACTTGGATGCAGTGCCTGGCCCAAACAAAAACAACCGGGCCAGGCCCCGGGATCTTGCCTCTATTGTAGCTTACATGGCGGACATTTGCAATTTTATCCGATATCGGGGACATATTTTCGGCGTCAGGTCCAAAGATTCAGATGTACTTTTGTTGAATTTGCGCTGTCATCTATGGTATACTGGTATCACAACCCATCGGTGCGGTCGTTCCGCCCAAAAAGGAGGCTCCCTATGCCGGAAGTTTACAAGCAGTCGTTTAAACAAAATTATACCAACAACGTGGATCTTTCCGTCTTTAACTGCGGCTTGGAGCGCTGTGCACCGGGCCATACCTGGGGGCCCGGCATCCGGGACCATTACCTGATCCACCTGATTCTGGCGGGCAAGGGGACCTTCCAGACCGGCGGAAAAACCTGGGAACTCAGCCCCGGCGACATGTTTTTTGTCCAGCCCAACCAGCTGAACACCTATACCGCCGACATCCAGCAGCCCTGGGAATACTGCTGGGTGGGCTTCAACGGCATCAGCGCTCACAAGCTGGCCGCGCTGCTGCCCTTCTCGGACGAGCAGCCGGTGCACCATACCCAGCACCCGGAGGAAATGTACAACGCGCTGGACAATATCTTCCGGGCCCGCGGGATGCGGGTGCAGGACGAGACGGCCATGGTGGGCTATCTGTACCTTTTCATCGCCGCCCTGATGGAGGAAACCAGCGAGCGAAAGCCCCACAACACCAATTCCTCCAGCCAGTATGTCCTGAATGCCATTAAGTACATCCAGTTCAACTATTCCCACGATATTTCCATCGACGACGTAGCCAAGAGCGTGGGTGTTTCCCGCAGCCATCTCTACCGCGTCTTTATGAGCAACGTGGGCAAAAGCCCTATCGACTACCTGACCGAATACCGCATCAACGAGGCCTGCAAGCTGCTGCGGGCAGGCACCTTGTCCATCGCCGAAGTGGCTATTTCGGTGGGATTTTTCGATCAGTTCTATTTCTCGCGGGTGTTCAAGCGGGCCAAAGGCGTGCCGCCCAGCAAGTATCTGGCCGCCCAGCAGGCAGAGGCCCAGTCCTCTGAGACCACCGACCCCGAATAACCGCGTCCAGCCGCCCTAGGAGGAACCATGCCTTTACAGAAAAATCAAATCATCACACTGTCCATCGAGCGTCTGTCCGGCGACGGCAGCGGCGTCGGCCATTGGGAGGGCGAAGCGGTTTTCGTGCCGGGTACCGCTCCCGGCGATGTCATCCGCGCACGAATCGTTAAAGACTGCAAACGGTATGCCTTCGGCATTGTGGAGAGCATCGAAACCGCCTCTCCCGACCGCATCCCGGTGGACTGCCCTGTGGCAGGGCCCTGCGGCGGGTGCAGCCTGCGGCACCTGAGTTATCAGGCGGAACTCAAGGCCAAGGAGGCCTCGGTAGCGGATGCGTTCCGCCGGATTGGCGGGCTGGATGTCCCCATCCAGCCCATTCTCCCCTCTCCCGAAGTGGACCGTTACCGCAACAAGGTACAGTATCCGGTAGGCCGCGACAAAAATGGTCATCTGTGCATCGGCTTCTATGCCGGACGCAGTCACCGCATCGTTCCCTGTGAGGACTGCAAACTGCAGCCTTCTGTCCTCAACGAAATCGGCCGCACCCTGTGCAGCCTGCTGGAACAGTACGGCATCCAGCCCTACGATGAAGAAACCGGCAAAGGCCTGGTCCGCCACATCTTCCTGCGGCGCGGCGCCCACAGCGGCCAGATCATGGTTTGCCTGGTCTGCACCCGGCCCAAACTGCCCCACGCCGACGAGATGGTGGAACGGCTTTGCAGCCAATTTGCAGATATCGCCACAATTCTCATCAACGTCAACCGCGAAAAGACCAATGTAATCCTCGGCCTTGAGAATCACGTTTTGTATGGGCCGGGCTACATTGAGGACACTTTGTGTCAGGTCCCGGTTCAGCTGGGGCCCCTTTCCTTCTATCAGGTCAATACCCCCGGCGCCGAGCAGCTCTACGCTGTGGCTGCCGCCTATGCCTCCCCCACCCAGGAGGATCTGCTTCTGGATCTCTACTGCGGCATGGGCACCATCGGCCTGTCCATGGCTGACCGCTGTCAGGAGCTGATCGGCGTTGAAATCATTCCCGAAGCCATCGAGAGTGCCAAAACCAACGCCGCCCGCATGGGTGCCGCCATTGCCGCCAAGAGCCGCTTTTTCTGCGGCGACGCCGGTGAAGCGGCCAGCCGCCTGGCCGCCGAAGGCCTGGCCCCTGACATCATTGTGGTGGATCCGCCCCGCAAAGGCTGCGACCAGGCCACCCTGTCGGCCATTGTCCAGATGTCTCCCCGGCGTCTGGTTTATGTGAGCTGCAACCCCGCTACCGCCGCCCGTGACGCCGCCATTCTGGCTGAGTCCGGCTACCAGGTGGAAAAAGTGCAGCCGGTGGATATGTTTCCCAGGACCGGACACGTCGAGGCGGTGATCTTATTGTCCAAACTTCATTCCAAGCACCACATCGATGTTGAAATCCAGATGGATGAGCTGGATTTGACTGCTGCGGAGAGCAAAGCCACCTACCAGGAGATCAAGGACTATGTCAAGGAGCAGACCGGCCTGAACGTCACTCCCCTCTACATCGCCCAGGTCAAGCAGAAATGCGGGATCATTGAGCGGGAGTGCTACAACAAGGCCAAGTCGGAGAATTCCAAGCAGCCCCAGTGCCCACCCGAAAAGGAAAAGGCTATTCGGGAGGCGCTGAAGCATTTTCAGATGATCTGATCACTTCCCTATTATATCCTATTATATAATGAAAAAGCCGCACGCTCTCCGGGATAGCCCCGGTGGGTGTGCGGCTTCATTTATTATACAAGATTTACTCTTTTTCTTTGGGCTGTTTCTCAACCGCTTTTTTTAGTTCATCAACTTTATTTTCGAGCGAAAAATATTTAAATGCGGTGAAAACCGTTTCACTTATTGATAAAATACTTACCGAACCAATTATCCATCTTAAAAAAGCTGTCAATTGATTTTCAATTCCCAAGTAATAAACAACTGCTGTACAAGCTATCAATTGAATGCCTGGAATGACCATCAAAATTATCATTAAAATCCTTGATGTTTTTGCAAGCTTTGCATTCTCTTTATAATACTCACTAGTTTTTCTCTGTTCTTTCTGTAGTTGATTTACCTCTTTTTGAAGATCATTGACTTGAACAATACAATCTCGTACCATGCCAGTTATTGTTACATCAAATGCTCCTGTTTGAGAATTTGTATCGCTAGTTGCCGAAAAATAACTTTTGTCATTAGGAAATGAACTTGTGGAGCTATAATGGTCCGACTCGTTTTTAACAATGGACATCATATCAGCTCCTTTAAATATCCCGTTTTAACAACTTCTTGAACTTTTGATAGAATTTCAAGGATCGAATCCTTAGAAACAACTCTTTTTTGATCAGGAACATTATTTACATCAAATTGGATCATAACTCCTTTAGCAATTTTTTTATCAATTTGGATTTCTCCAGCTTGAATCAGCCTGATATTATTATATACAACACCTTTTTCTAGTGTTTGACGATTAATTCTATAATTAATCTCGACACAGTCATTTGTGTAGGGCTCAATTAAATATTTGTCAAATATAGCCTTAATATTGCTATCTTCCTCATGAAATAATGTAACCACCATTCCGACTCTATTCAGTGTAATCTCCTCTAAAATTGTATTATAATAGCTTTCAATATTTGATTTATATTCCTCAAACAATTGCAACGGTGTTTCTTGCCTATAGTAGAACGGCGAAATAGTAAGGTCTACTCTACTTCTTGAAATATTTAAAGCATATACATTATTAGTAGAAGTCACTTGGGCCACTGGTATTTCTGGTGGAGCATTCATAGGAAGATTTATAATATTGGGTATGGCGTCAAAAACGTTATTCATTTTTGTGTTGATTTTATTCATTAACAAATCCGGTCTTGGTATTAAATTGTTGGCAAACATTGCCATCTGGATAGATACTAATTTCATTTTATCCTCCTTTTTATTTCAACCTCTCACACAGCGGCAGCAGTTCCTCCAGCCGGGCCACAATGCGCTTTTGTTCGGCAAGGGGCGGGAGAGGTAAAATCATCTTTGAAAGTGTTTTTCCGTTGCAGTTTGGTTGTGCTGTTGCAATCGTACCATTTTTCAGTTGATCCCAGTACAAGGGACTTTCCATAAAGCATTTCAGGTACTCCGGCACTAAAGAGCTGCTATACCTTGTACGGATTAAGTAACCTGCATAAATTGCTTCTTCTGAAACCTCCCTAACCAAATAGGACTTGCCGACTGTTCCACCAGTTCTTGCAAAAAGAATATCATTCTTTTTTAAGAGATATTTCGGAATTTCATTTTCTTCAATCTGGCAAAATGGGACAGACCCCCACAAGACTTTGCCGTCTTGGATATCGCTAATTCTAACCATTTTAATTCGTCCGGAATTTTGCGCAGGGGCATTAAATCCATATTGAATGGACTCCGACAAGTCGCCCCATCTTACCCACATCCACCCATCGGGAATCTCAAAGGGCTTTTCGTCCTCGGCGATTTCAGGCAGGGGCTTTTCTTTCTTGAGTTTGCCCTCTTTAATAAGGCGTTGCTTCTCTGCCTGAATCTGGGCATAAAGTTCCTGGGCGGTGCCTTCTTCCGGGCGCTGCTCCACCAGCTTGCCCTGGATGGCCTGCTGGAGAATGGACTTCTTCATGTCTTCGGGGAAACGGTGGTTGAAGTCTTCCATCTTGGTCCATGCCTGTTCGTAGCGATCCACCAAGGGCAGGAGTTCTTCGATTTTGGCGACAATACGATTTTGTTCAGAGAGAGGCGGAAGTGGAAACACACAGTGAGACAGATAATCTTTGTGAATTCTCTGCTGACCAGCAGTCCCCGTAAAAGACTTTATTCCATTTTCAATGAAATACGCACTTTTGAAAAACCACAGTAAATATTTCCTTGATAAGGTATTTTGTATTACACGAACAATAGATAATTCCGTTGTTCCTGCGCCAAAATTGTTTTCCAGTTCCGTGAAAATTGCGGATTTCCGATTTTGAAAGCAAGGAGTGATTTTTGCAATTCCAATATCTCCCACTGCAAAATGCGTAAATCCTTTTTTTATTTCTCCCCAAGAGCGAATTTCATAGGTATAACTAGAACGGTATCCATCGGACAGTAAAGTCATAGGAATGAAAGACGTTTTTAGGTTATCATCCAAGTCATTCTTGGGGTTTAATATCGTTATTTCTTTGATTCTTACCCACATCCACCCCTCGGGAATTTCAAAGGGCTTCTCGTCCTCGGTGATTTCGGGCAGGGGCTTCTCTTTTTTGAGTTTGCCTTCTTTAATGAGCCGCTGTTTCTCGGCCTGGATCTGTGCATAAAGCTCCTGGGCAGTTCCCTCCTCCGGGCGCTGGTCTACCAGTTTGCCTTGAATGGCAAGCTGCAAAATGCTGTTTTTGAGTTCCTGCGGGGTCATTCGGCGTTTCCTCCCAGTTTGGCGGTGATCTCAGCCAGAACGCGGTCAATCTCGGCGTTCAGCGATGCCCGCTGCTCCTCATAGCGGTGAATCAGGTCCAGCGGGGCCAGGATTTCTTCTTCCTCGTGGGGGTAGCCGCACTGATCCAGGTTATAGCCCAGATCTTCCGCCAGCTGCCGGGCTGTGAACTGTTTGGCCTTGTCGAAACCATCCACCGTCAGCTCCTGACGGTTGTCCCACCACTCCACCACGGGGTCAAAGTGCTCCAGCTTCATGGGCTTGGTCTTGCTGAAATGCTTATAGCCTTCCGGCATATCCAGCCGATAGAACCAGGTGGACTGGGTGGGGCCGGTGTTATCAAAGAAAAGAATGTTGGTGGTGATGGAGGTATAGGGCGAAAAGACGCTGCCCGGCATCCGAACGATGGTGTGGAGGTTGAACTCACTGAGCAGCTTCTTTTTGATGTTCAGTTTGGCGTTGTCGGTGCCGAACAAAAAGCCGTCGGGCAGAATTACCGCGGCCCGCCCGCCGGGCTTGAGCCGGTACATAATGACCGACATGAACAGGTCAGCGGTTTCGCTGCTGGCCAGATCAGACGGAAAGTGGTTTTTCACGTCTGCTTTCTCACTGCCGCCGTAAGGCGGATTCATCAGAATGACATCAAAGCTGTCGGCGGCGGTATAGTCCAGCACGTCATGCAGCAGGGTGTTATCATGATAGACCCGCGGGTTATCCAGATTGTGCAGCAGCAGATTGGTAATGCAGAGCATATAGGGGAACTGCTTTTTCTCGATGCCATAGATGGAATTGCTGAAGGCTGCCTCGTCTTCGGTGGTCTTAACCTGCTTGCGCAGCTCCTTCAGCCAGCTGATCAGAAAGCCGCCGGTGCCGCAGGCAAAGTCGGCCATCTGCTCCCCCACCTGGGGCCGGATCATCTGGGCCATAAAGTCGGTGACGGCCCGGGGCGTATAGAATTCGCCGGCCGAACCTGCACTTTGCAGCTCTTTCAGAATGGTTTCGTAGATCTCGCCGAAGGCGTGGCTTTCCTCATAGTCATCCAGTTGGAGGTCATCGATGGTATTAACGACCTGCCGCAGCAGGACGCCGTCTTTCATGTAGTTGTTGGCGTCAGCAAAGGTGGTCTGGACAATGGCCTTACGGATGGGGGTATCGGCATTCACCGGAAGATTCTTCAAAGTCGGGAACAAGGTGTTGTTGACGAAGTCCAGGAGTTTGTCTCCAGTCATCTCCTTGCCGTCTTTTCTGGCAGCCCAGTTTTCCCAGCGGCAGGGCTCCGGGATGATGGACTGATAGTTTTCATCCTCCCATTCCCAGTCTGCCTCTTTGGTGGCATATACCTTCAAAAACAGCAGCCAGGTGATCTGCTCGATGCGCTGGGCGTCGCCGTTGATGCCGGCGTCGTTGCGCATAATATCCCGCAGCCGTTTGACAAATCCAGATAAGTTGCTCATGTTGATTTTAATACCTTTCTGTAGTTAATTCCCGTAGTTTTCAATCATATCCGCAGCTCGCTGCCTTGTAAATTCCCACGTTTTAGGAATGCTGTCTGTAGTGCCACTCCCTACGGCACGAGGACTCCAAGTATGATTTTCATATAAGATGGTACCTCCACGCCCTCCGGCGGAAGAGTTCATCTTCTGCGCAATCTCAGCAGGGGTGGCCAGATACATCCGTGGCATCTCATTGTCATTTGTCCCCTGGAACTGAACCAGGCAAAAAATGATTTCCTTTTTGTCATTAGCCTCTTGCCATGCCTGGATGGCCTGATGGTAGTCGCAGCCTTTTTTGTATCCTTGAGTCAATCCCCAGCTGCCATCACGGCTACCCTTTACCGATATTTTCAGCGTTTTACCGCCTGATTCGACAATCAAATCATACCCGGGCTGATTTGCTCCATATTGAACGGAAACATAAAATGCATATCTGGCAAACTGTGCTGCGGCGAAGGCCTCTGCCGAAACGCCAACATGCCACGATGTCAATTCTTCCATTTTATACTACCTCGCTGGTATAAATTTCATTTTCCAGTTCCTTGACGGCCTTCAAATAACCATCTTTCCCGCCAAAATAGCTGGCGATCTTGGCCGGCCTGCCCATTTTGACAAACGGGTCCAGCTTCAGCACTTCTGTCTTTTCGATCTCGTAGATGCCGGTGTTCATGTATTTGTCTAGCAGTGCCTCCAGGACTTCCCTGGCTGCTCCACTGTACTTGCTCAGGAAGTCCCTCTTCTTGACGTTGTTGGCCCGTTCCCGTCGGGTTAGAGGCTTCTTATCAAAGGCCACATGGCAGATGAAGTCAAAGTCATCCACATCGGCCATCCCCTGCTGTTCCTTCACCTGTTCCAGATCAATGCCGCGCTGGCGGAGCAGGTCTCGAATGGCTTCCTTTTTCTCTTCGGCGCTCCACTGCCGGATAAAGTTGTCCAGAGAAGCATATTTGCCCAGAATGTTTTCTTTGGTGTAGTCCACGATGCTTTCCTGCCGCAGAAGCTTGCCATCTGTGTCATAAATAGAGACCGTCTTCTGAATGATACGGACCTTGCAGCCCTTTTCGTCCACAATCGGCGTAGGCAGCTTTTCATGGGAGGCAGGAGTCGGAGGGTTTCCGTCCGGGATTTCTTTCGGGGGCAATTCTTTCCCTTTGGACGAGCCAAACTCCTCGTCGATCTCCAGAGGGCCGTCCCAATCCGGGTCGGCAAACAAGCGTGTGACGTTTCGGAAGTCCATCACTGCAAAGTGGGTCTTGCCCTCTTTTTCCCGCAGTCGCGTCCCCCGGCCGATGATCTGCTTGAATTCCGTCATCGAGCCGATCATCTCATCCAAAACAATCAGCTTGGTCATCTTGCAATCAGCACCGGTGGAGAGAAGCTTGGAGGTCGTGGCGATAACCGGATACTTTTGGGTCACCGAAGAAAACTGCTTGATCTTCCCTTTGCCGATTTCGTCACTGCCAGTGATCCGAACCACATAGTCAGGGTTCTTCTTCACCATATCCCGATTCAGCTGGGCCAGCATATCCCGCATTCGCAGGGCTGCATCCTCTGTAGCACAGAACACAATGGTTCGGGCCATCCGGTCTGTACTCTTGAGGTAACGGGTGATCTCCTGGGCTACTTCCCGGATACGATCCTCTATAATAATGTTGTAGTCATAGTCGCTGTTGGTATAGATGCGGTCTGGTATCTCGTTGCCATAGATATCCAGCTGGCCCTTTTGGGGACGCCATCCTTCTCCGATGTTGGTGGTGATATTGATGACCTTGAAGGGAGCGAGGAAGCCATCATCAATGCCCTCCTTCAGGCTGTAAGTGTAGACGGGCTCTCCGAAATAGCTCAGGTTGGAAATATACTTGGTTTCCTTGGGCGTGGCAGTCATGCCAATTTGAATGGCATCCGAGAAGTATTCCAGAACCCGCCGCCAGCGGCTTTCCTCCTTGGCTGATCCCCGGTGACACTCATCCACAATAATCAGGTCAAAGAAATCCGGCTGGAACAGCTCCCGGAAGTGCTCCTTGTCATCATCTCCCACCAGCTGCTGGTACAGAGAAAAATATACTTCGTAGGATGTGATGGTATTGGGGTTGTCGTTTTTGACATTGATTTTGTGAATGGTTTTCTGCAGCGGGGCAAAGTCCTGCTCAATGGACTGATCCACCAGCATATTGCGGTCTGCCAGGTAGAGAACTTTGTGGACGGTTTCACTCTTTAAGAGCCGGTAGACAATCTGGAACGCAGTGTAGGTCTTGCCGGTACCGGTAGCCATTACCAAAAGAAGCCGCTTCTGTCCCCTGGCGATGGCGTCAACCGTTCGGTTGATGGCAATGCGCTGGTAGTAACGTGGCGGATAGGTATTTTGGCTGGAGTAATAGGGCTGGTTCATGGCCGTTTCCTGTAAAGGAGTCAGCCCAGATTCCTTTTTGAAGCGCTCCGTCAGTTCTGCTTCGGTAGGAAATTCATCCAGTCCAAACTGCCGTTCGGCCCCGGTAAGAAAGTCATGCTCTGCAAAACCATCCCCATTGGAGCTGAAAGCAAATGGCAGGTCCAGCATTTTGGCATAGTTCATCGCCTGCTGCAGACCTTCTGATATCTGGTGATTGTTATCTTTGGCCTCGATCACAGCAATCGGATTGTTGGGGCTGAGGTAGAGCAGATAGTCAGCCCGCTTCCCCTTTTCACGAACGGCAAGGTTTCCTTTTAGGCTAATCTTGCCGTCTGTGACCTGGGTCTCCATCGTAATCTTTTGACGGTCCCACTTGGAAGTCACGGCAGGGGTTATGTATTGCAGCTTGATATCTTCTTCGGTCATATCTTTTTTCTGAAGAACCATGGTCATGAACCGGACCTCCTCGATTGATTTTTGAGAATCTGCTCTATACCTGGATATTGCTCAATAAGTTTATCAAATCTATTATACCAAAATAGGTATCATACAACAATATAGAAACAGGTGCTTTTATAGTAAGAGGCCAGTGAGAATTGCTCCCACTGGCCTCTAGTATACAGGGCTATCCCCTGTAGATTTCAGGATCAATCAAAACGACTTGCTTTCCAGTTCTCTGGGCATACCGAACTGTGAAAGCGGTTCCGCCACGGGGTTCACCATTGTACACTGCCAGAACTAAACCGGCATGGTCCACTAAGAAGCGATTACGCTCCATCATGCAGCTTTTACCATAGTCTCTGCTGACATAGATGATGGAATCTGCTTGATCCAAAATGGATCGGCAACAAAGTTGTGCGGGATAGGTCCATTGATCGGCCTGGGTTCTACAAGGCAGGATACAGTGCAGCTTCAGTTCAGGATGGGTTTCCCTCAGTTCAAGGACATCTAGGGCAGCCCAAGTATCTGTACCTTCTGCCATACCAGACAAAAAGTCGGTGTATCCATTTCGGGCCAGCAAGGCTATTTCCTGCTGAAGAGCTGCTTTTAAGTGCTTGCATCCGGCGTCTTCTTCGTTATATCCCCAGGGGAACTTCCTGGGTCTATGTCCTGTAAATGCACAGGCCAATCGTACCATCACCAAATCTCCCCTTTTGTATGGCCAAATAATGGCCATATTCTATGGCCATTATATCAGCCATAATAGAGAAAGTAAAGGGGATGATCTTATGATTTGCTACTCGCCCTTATGGAAAACAATGGCCGAAAAGCAAATGACAACCTATACCCTCCGCTTCAAATACGGCATGAGCCATGCTACCGTTCAGCGCTTGCAGGCTGACATGCCAGTCTCTACCCACACCTTGAATAAGCTCTGTGAGATTTTACAGTGTCGCCTGGAAGATGTGGCGGTATATATCCCAGATCAAAAATGACAGCTCTGTGTCCTGAATGCAGAGCTGTTTTTGGTTTTATAAAGATTCCAAAGATTTCTCTTTGGCTCCGGGAGTTTATGAGGGGGTGAGGTCCCCTCTTTGCAAGACCATCCTGTATCAAAACGGAGAGGATGGTCATCAAAGGGCATCCAGCCCTTTGAGCCGGAAGAATCCAAAGAAACCGCCCTGGGGTTTCGTGGCACACGACTTTGGTTACAAAGTCTAGTGTGTTATACCTTTGTGCAGCAGACGGCAGCTGAGTGGGGGTCTACCCTGCTTCCCTGGCACACAAGGTGCCCCAGTGGGGCAGCATAGGTGACAAAGAAAGGCTGACAGTTTGTGCCTAAAAGCACAGGCTGCCAGCCTTTTGCTGTCTGCGGAACAAAGGTATATAAAGCCCCGCCGCAGCGGCATCAGTCCCTTTCTTTCCGGTTTTTACAGATGTCGGATTGTTCTTTGCACCGGGCACTGCAAAAATCCATATTGTCCGGCTTACCCAGAAATACCTTCTGGCAGTGCTTGCACACCCGCAGCGGCTGTTCGTTGTCTACCAGCATGAAACTGAACATCATTTGGATACCCAGCAGCAGGGAGTGAAAATCCCAGTAAATGGTGGGCTTGTCCAGCAGTTCAATGTGGTAGCTGGGGGCAATGCCGCCGAATACAGCCATTGCTTTCTGGTATAACTCCCGTGTGTCTTGATCAATTAGATGGTAGTCCTGGTAATACAGGATGGAGGTGGTCAGAGTGAAAGCCCAGTCCTTAAACTGCTGGGCCACCCAGTCATAAGGCTCCGCATACTGCCGCTGAAAGCTCATGGTTTTTGCCATTGGCTCATCCATAAAGGTCATGGTCAAGGCAATCATCGTCCGATCCCCTGAAACTTTCCAGGAAGATTCTATTCCCTGCTTCACCAACTCCAGTTGGTCAAAGGGATAAAACAGCGCCAGATATCGGTCTGTACTCATAGATTCCTCTTTGATGAAATGGTTCTTGGGCAGATAAACAGCCTTGTAGTCCATGAAGGAAGGAGTGGTAGGCAGGGCGGTCATCAGCCCCAGCAAGCCATACTGAGTAACAAACTTCAGTACCGCCCGTTCCACTTCCGCCGCTGGTTTACGCCCCATCATCAGCATTCCCACATTGAGAGCATCCAGCACGATATCCGGCACCATGTTCAAAGGGTTATACACATCCGGCTTAGCGTCTTTGCCAGGTGTAATGTACCGCCGTCCATTCTTTCCTGTTTTCAGCTCGTAGCGATTGTACCGCACCCAATGAGAACGGGACCGCTCGAATAGATTTTTGATCATCGTATCTCTCCATTGAGTCGCCTCTGGTAACAGAAGCGGCTTTCTATTTTCTCCGGCTCGTTTTGTTTTCCCTTCGGATTACGGCATCTCTGCCCTGGTTTTTCTCAAGGGCCGAATATTCTTCTATGAATTGACGTTCCCGAAGTGTCAGCCCCATTCCCTGTTTTTGTTTTCCGCACAGATTGGCGTACATCTGACGCTGTAGATTTTTGTGGATGGTCTTTCTTACTTTTCGAATGTTGCGGTCAGATTGACCGCGCATCGCTGCAAGCTGGGTGGTGCTGCACAGCCGCAGGGAGAGAAAATATAGAACTTCCTTGTGGTCATCACTCAAGTTCTGAATCATCCAGGAGATAAAGGGATCAGCAGTCAGTTTGTGCATCTCATAGGGGCAGTCAAACAAGATGTCCAGAAAGTTCCCGGCCATGATCTGCCGGTATGTAGGGTGATTCATCCATCTGGGGATCAATTCGGGTTCAGATACAGTCTGGTAGTCCAGCGGCAGATCACCCCGCAGATTTTCGTAATCTCGTTCCCGCCGCTCCCGATTTCGGTCCAGCTTGTCCCACTCCCCTATCACCACCGAAAAATCTGCTTCTGTTCGGGCAGCCTCCTCTATACGCCGAACAGCTTCAGCCCGAATTTCCCGTTTAAGCCGCTTTTCACTGACTGGGGAGGCTTCTTCCTCCTCCGTCTCCAGCTCTGCTTCATAATTGAGAGGGTGTTCATCCTGTTCAAGGGCGCTTTCCAGTTCGGCCAGGCGTTCTGCCGCTGCATCCTGTTCCAATTCCTCGTTCAACGGATGGTCGTTGGATTCCTCATCCCACTCCATGTAGCTGCTTCCCCTATTTAGAAATTTCAGATCCGATAAATACGCCATAGCTCACCTCTTCATAAAAAAATTTTTGTGCGTGTTCCAAAATGGTTCCGATTTGCACCCCGAATTTCTCCTATTAGTGAAAGGGTAATTTTGAAGTGAAGGTTCGTCTCATGGAATTTATCATTATTATACAATGGAGGTGGGTAAAGTGCAAGAAGAAACGATTCTACGACATAATTCGACTTTTTTCAATTTCAGCAGGAGGTGTGTAACAAAACGTTACGCACCTGGAACGACCGACACAGCTCCAAACCCAGACACAAAAGGAGGTGTACCCCAAACCAGGGTACACCTCCTCTTTTTCCCGACACGATTTGATGAAGTACCGAAAGGTACTAGAATAGCGAGGTGCAAATGAATCTTTTTAAATTGGTCAAGGAATCCATCACGGTCAAACAGGCCGCAGCCCTGTACGGCCTGCCCATTACGTCCACCTGGATAACTCGCTGCCCTTTCCACGAGGACCATACCCCCAGCATGAAGCTGAACGACACCTATTATTACTGTTTCGGCTGCGGAGCCACCGGTGATGTCATCGACCTCACTGCCCGCCTGTTTGACCTCAGCAGTTTCCAGGCTGCCCGGAAGATAGCCCAGGACTTCGGATTCAGCCCGGACAAGCCTCCGTCCGGTGCAATCGCGCTGCCCAAACCGACCACTCTTTCTTCGGATGCCCAGCAGGAGGATATCGCCTACTGTATCCGGGTTCTCCACGACTATCGTGACCTGTTGATCCGGTGGCAGACAGAGTTCGTTCCCCTCTCCGCGGAGGAGCCGCTGGATGATCGCTTCGTGGAAGTCCTCCACATGCTGGCTTTCGTGGATGTCCTCATTGATTGTGTGACCTTCGGGCCGGCCTCCAAGAAGGCAGCCGCTGCCAAGCGCCTGCTGGATAGCCAGCTGCTGCCGATGGTGGAATCCCGCCTCAATACCCTGGATCGAAAGGAGGCTGCATGAAGAAAAACAACTACTGGCCCAGTTCCAAAGACCCGGTCTGGCTGGAAGAAGGCTTCCGGATCAATGAATCAGTTTTCTGTGAGTCCTTCATCCTTACCCACCAAATTGTTTTCTGCAACGGCTTTTTCTTTACCGAGGATGGCCGGGTGACGGACGAGATGCCTCTGCGGAGTACCATTTATGCAGAACTGCGGGACTACGCCAGCAATAACGTAGCCCGCAAAGTGGGCTGCATCCTGGACCTGCTGAAACTCTCCGCCCAGGTGGATGACTTCCCGCCAGTCACCAACTGCATCCACCTGGCCAACGGCACCCTGAATCTGAATGGTAGCTTTCAGGAGGGCAAACCCGAAGTGGTCCGCAACCGGCTGCCGGTCAAATATAACCCCAAAGCGGCCCAGCCCACTCACTGGCTGCGGTTCCTGTCTGACCTGCTCTACCCTGAAGACATTCCCACAGTCCAGGAATTTATCGGGTACTGCCTCATTCCCAGCAACAAGGGCCAGCGGATGATGGTTATCAAGGGCCGGGGCGGCGAAGGCAAATCCCAGATCGGCGTGGTGCTCTCCAAGCTGTTCGGTACCAATATGAAGGACGGCAGCATCGGCAAAATCTCTGAGAACCGCTTTGCCCGGGCCGACCTGGAACACATCCTGCTCTGCGTGGACGACGATATGCGGATGGAGGCCCTGCGGCAGACCAACTACGTCAAGTCCATTGTCACGGCCCAGGGCCAGATGGACCTGGAGCGGAAAGGCAAGCAGAGCTACCAGGGCTGGATGTATGCCCGGCTGCTGGCCTTTAGCAACGGAGACTTACAAGCCCTGTATGACCGAAGCGATGGCTTCTACCGGCGGCAGCTGGTGCTGACCACCAAGGACAAGCCCGCCGACCGGATAGATGACCCTGACATCGCCGAGAAGATGGCCGCCGAGGCCGAAGGGATTTTCCTCTGGGCCTTTGAAGGGTTGCAGCGCCTGGTTCGGAACAGCTTCAAGTTCACCGAGAGCGACCGAGCCCGGCAGAACCGGGAGCTGGTCAAGCGGGACAACAATAACTTCTTTGACTTCATGGAGGCCGAGGACTATATCCGGCTCAAGGCGGATGCCTGTGTCAGCTCCAAAGACCTCTACACCATTTATAAGATGTGGTGTGAGGAGAACAACCTGGTGGCCCTGAAAGCTCGGAGCTTCAGTGACGCCGTGATCGCCAACCTAAAGAAGTATAACCTGGAGCACACCAACAACATCCTCAACTCGGCAGGCCGCCGTGTATGGGGCTATCTGGGAATTGAAGCCCTGGTCCGGCCTGAGCCTGCTCCCCCATCTTGGGATCGGTAATTCTGTATATGGGGGAACCTGGCCTTTTCGCTATGTACGTATGTACAAGGTCGGTACAGACCCATTCGGCGAAAGGCTCCAGAGGGTGTAACCGTTTGTTACT
>NZ_NFKB01000058.1:0-17012 GCF_002160175.1 Faecalibacterium sp. An192 | reverse complement strand
TCCTGAATGTGGCTGTATTTTCTGGGCATAGCAAAGACCTCCTGTAGTAGTTTTATTCTACCACAGGAGGCCTTCTTTTTTCATTGTCTACTTTTACTGGAGCAGTTCAACGTGCGGAGGGCTCTTTTCTGCTGTTCAGCCACGCCGCATGATATAGCGGGTACTGCTCACATTCTGGGTGGTGCACTGGATTTGAAAGCCCATCCTTTGATAGAGGGCGATGGCACCGGTGTTCTTTTGAAAGACATACAACATAATAGGCTGGCTTGTTTCAGCGCAGCACTTTTGAATCACGGCGGTGCCTATGCCGTGACCCCGGAAGGCAGGGAACAGATACAGGTCGTCCAATTCCATGGTGTCGGAGTCCATGGGAGAAAAATGATAGTAGCCGGCCTTTTGGCCGTCCGCTAAGATGCAGGTGTATTCCTGGATCTGTTGTTCCAGCTTTTGGCGGACCCAGGCCAGAACCTTTTGGTATGGGATTTGGCTCAGGTCCTCGTACTGGTCGATCAGTTCCTTGTTAAAGGCAAAGAGGGCGTCTAGATCGGATGCGTCGGCGGGTTGGTAGGTGAGCAGCATGGGGACCTCCTGTTTATTGGACGGTGACGCTCTTCAGGCCGCAGCAGGGAAGGGGAAAGCCGGAAGGAAAACCGGCGCCCCAATAGAGCAAAAAGGTATATCAGAGGGCGTCGGCCTGGTAGACCGGCTGGCCCGCCAGATAGGTGGCCCGGATGGGGATGGTGTGCAGCTCCTGAGGAGCTGCCGCAAACGGATTATCCCCCAGAATCACAAAGTCTGCCAGATAGCCCGGGGCAATGCGGCCCTTGCAACTTTCTTCAAAGCTGGCCTTTGCACCCGCGATGGTAAAGCTGTCCAGCGCCTCCTGAACGGAAAAACACTGGTCGGGCAGGTAGGGGCCCAGATGATCCCGCAGCGTGGTGCGGGTGACGGCACACTGGATGCCGGCCATCACATCCGGCTGCTCCACCGGACAGTCGGAACCGTTGCTGACCGTCACCCCCTGGTCCATCAGGGTTTTCCAGTGATAGCTGGAAGCCGCCAGCCGGCGGCCGGCCCGGGCCTCCACGATGTGAATATCATAGTCCAGGAAAATACTCTGGGCATACACATGGAGGTTCAGACGGCGGATTCGCTCCAGCTGGTCGGGGCGGGTGATTTGGCAATGAACGATGCCGTGCCGGTGGTCGGCCCTGGGATGGGCTGTAAGGGCCTTTTCCAGGGCATCCAGCACCCAGTCCAGGCAGGCGTCCCCGATGGCGTGGGTGGCCGTTTGCAGCCCGTGGGCGTGGGCCAGCCCGATCATCTCCTCCAGGGTTTTGCGGTCGTATACGGGCAGGCCGCAGGTGGACGGATCATCCACATAGGGCTGACTCAAAAGGGCGGTACGGGCCCCAAGAGCGCCGTCTCCGATGATCTTGACCGGACCGGTCCGGAACAGGTCGTCTCCCTTGCCGGTCTGTCCGCCGGCGGCCATGAAGCCCTGCAGGTCTGCAAGGGTGGCGAAGTTGCACTGTTCGTTGACCCGCACCGTCAGCTGGCCGGCCTCTTTCAGCTCCTGATAGGCCTGATCCACCTGCTGCCAGGGGATGGCCCGGAAGACGCAGTAGTCGTCGGTCTGGCTGCTGGTGATGCCGCGGGCATTCAACTCCCGGCAGGCCAGCCGAATCATCTCTTTCAGGGATTCGATGTCGGGTGCAGGAATGGCCGCGTAGACCGGCTCCATGGCGTTGTCAAAGAAGCGGCCGTCCGGTTCGCCGTCTGCAAGGCCGATCCGGCCGCCGGCCGGCTGGGGCGTCTGGGCGGAAATCCCCAGCAGGTCCAGGGCACGGCTGTTCACCACCAGACAGTGGCCGCAGGCCCGGGTGATGCAGATGGGAACCTCGGTGGACACCTGGTCCAGGTCGTGCCGGTCGGGCATCCGGTGGACGTCGGAGAAGAAATCTTCGTTCCAGCCCCGGCCCATCAGCCAGGCGCCGTTCTGCCGTGGATGCTGCTTTAAAAAGTCTCGCAGGCAGTCCAGGAGATCAGCCAGACGGCCGGTGTGCTGGGCCAGGGGCGCCATTTGGAGGGTGTAGCCCAGCTCCAGCAGGTGCATATGGCTGTCGTTGAAGCCGCTGCACACGAACTGACCCGCCAGGTCCACCAGCCGGTCGCCGTCCTGCTGGTGTTCCAGAGCCTGGCGGCTGGTGCCGGCAAAGACAAAGCGGCCGTCCTCCTCGATGAAGGCTTCCGCCAAAGGGAGCGTGCCGGTATAAACGGCGCCGTTGTAATAAATGGTTTTCATGGTTGTATCCTCGGTGTGATGATGTATCTGCTGTGATTATAGTGAGGCCCGGGCCGAAAGTCAATCGCACAGGGTGGAACGGTCCCCGCAGATTTCACCCGCCCTTCACAAAACGGAAACCTGGGGGAAACATTGTTTTGCTATACTGCATACAATGGAGAATCGTCCACGAAAGGAGCGCAAAGCAATGAAAATCATCTTCAATGCCATTGCCGCCGCGATCGCCCTGGCGGCGGGATTTTTGGTGGTCCGGATGTACAAGGACCGCTGAAAAATCACTCTGGAAAGAAATTTCCCCTTGACAAATGGCCGTTGGGTCTGTATACTGAACGATGTTCAGATTGAGGTGATGAGATGAACACAGTGGTCACATCCAAAGAAGAAATCCTCCGCACCAGCCGGGAACTGATCCGGCAGCAGGGGATTGCGGCGCTGAATGTGCGCTCGGTGGCCGCCGCCTGCGGCGTGTCGGTGGGGTCGATCTACAACTATTTCAGCTCCAAGTCCGAGCTGGTGGGGTCTGCCGTGGAGAGCATCTGGTGCGAGATTTTCCATCAGCCGGAGGATGACGCCGTTTTTCAGGACACCCAGGCCTGTATTACCTGGATGTATGAGCGGATGGCCTATGGATATCGGGAGTACCCCGGCTTTTTCACCCTCCACTCGCTGGGTTTTATGCAGGAGGAGAAGCCGGACGGAAAGCGGAGAATGCAGCAGACCTGGCAGCACATTCTGGATGGTTTGTGCTTTGTGCTTCGGAGAGATCCCCACATTCGCCCCGATGCCTTCAACGACCATTTTACCCCCGAGATTTTTGCGGATGTCCTCTTTTCGCTGATGCTGTCGGCCCTGCTGCGGCGGGACTACGACCCCTCCGCGGTGCTGGAGATTGTCCGCAGAACCCTCTATTGAAATTCCCGCCCCGGGTGGGAATTTTTTACGGCTCAAACTGAACAATGTTCATTTGAAGGGAAGGATGGTATGAAAGTTAAGCGGGAAACCCTCCTGCTGCTGGCCTGCCTGGTGTGGAGCGCCGCAGGGGTAAATATTCTGCGGATTGGTCTGCAGTCTTACAAAGGATATGCCACCGGCTTGAATGTGCTGCTGTCGGCGGCGGTGTTCGCAGTGTTCCAAGTGGTTGTCTTTGGCCGCCTGGTGGGCAAACACACCAGACGCATCCAGGGATATGGGGAGGAGAGGCAGTTTTTCCTTAAGTTTTTTGACGCCAAGGCCTTCGCCATTATGGCGTTCATGATGGGCGGCGGCATCGGAATTCGGGTGTCGGGTCTGGCGCCCGAGCGGTTCATCGCGGTGTTCTATTCGGGGCTGGGGGCGTCGCTGCTCCTGGCCGGGCTCTTGTTTGGACGCAACTACGGCCGGGCTATATTGGACCGGGCCGCGGTGCAAAATAGATCTGCAACAACAAAAGGAGAATGAGTTTATGCAGGCAATCATGGAAACGCTTTTTGACGTGGTCTATCTGACCACTGTCATCACGGTAGGTATTTTGATGATACGGGGCTGCAAGGGCAATGCCCAGTTCCGGCTGTTCGGCTGGATGGCCGTGGTGCTGGGGGCAGGGGACTCCTTCCATCTGGTGCCCCGGGCGGTGGCCCTCTGCACCACCGGCCTGGAGAATTACACCGTCCCCCTGGGCCTGGGCAAAGCCATCACCTCGGTGACCATGACGGTGTTTTACGTCTTGCTCTACTACGTCTGGCGCAAGCGCTACCAGGTCACCGGCCGCAGGGAACTGACGGCCGCTGTGTACCTGCTGGCCGGGGTGCGGGTGCTGCTCTGTCTGATGCCCCAGAACCAGTGGCTGAGCGCCAACGCTCCTCTGTCCTGGGGGATCTACCGCAACATCCCCTTTGCGCTGCTGGGCCTGCTGGTGATTGTTCTGTTCTATCAGAGCGCCAAGAGCCATCAGGACCGGGCCTTCCGCTGGGTGTGGCTGACCATCGTTCTGAGCTTCGGGTTCTATATCCCGGTGGTTCTGTGGGCCGATACGGTGCCTCTGGTGGGCATGCTGATGATCCCCAAGACCTGCGCCTATGTCTGGACCATTTTCATCGGCTATTTCGCCATGCGGCGGGAGAATTCGGCAGCCTGAAGCGCCAAATGGGGTCAAAATAAGCTGTAAAGATATTATACTTTGCAGAAAAACACATCATACTGTCGATTAAAAATGAAAAAGACGCATCTTTCACGCCCGGTGGGCCAAAGATGCGTCCTTTTGCTTTGTCGGAGGGAAGGGCTCAGAGAATGTCGATGTATTCGCCGTTCAGGGCCTTGTTCATGCTGCGCACCGCGCAGAATTTGCCGCACATAGAGCAGCTGTCCTCCTGCTCGGGGGCGCGGTCGGCACGGATCTGCTTGGCAGTCTCCGGGTCGATGGAGCACTCCCACTGCTTCTCCCAGTCAAAGGTCCGGCGTGCGTCGGCCATGGCGTCGTCCAGGTCCCGGGCATGGGGGACCTTCTTGGCGATGTCGGCGGCGTGGGCCGCAATGCGGGAGGCGATGATGCCCTGCTTGACGTCCTCCACGTTGGGGAGGGCCAGGTGCTCGGCGGGGGTGACATAGCACAGGAAAGCCGCCCCGGCGGATGCGGCAATGGCGCCGCCGATGGCCGCGGTGATGTGGTCGTAGCCGGGGGCGATGTCGGTGACGATGGGGCCCAGAACGTAGAAGGGAGCGCCCATGCAGAGGGTCTGCTGCATCTTCATGTTGGCCTCGATCTGGTCCATGGGCATGTGGCCGGGGCCCTCCACCATCACCTGGACGTCCTTGGCCCAGGCGCGCTTGGTCAGCTCGCCCAGCCGAACCAGCTCCTCAATCTGGCACACGTCGCTGCCGTCGGCCAGACAGCCGGGACGGCAGGCATCGCCCAGAGAGATGGTGACGTCGTACTCCCGGCAGATGTCCAGGATCTCGTCGAAGTACTCGTAGAAGGGGTTCTCCTGGCCGGTCATGCTCATCCAGGCAAAGACCAGGGACCCGCCCCGGGAGACAATGTTCATCTTCCGCTTGTGCTTCTTGATCTGCTCGATGGTCTTGCGGGTGATGCCGCAGTGGAGGGTGACAAAGTCCACGCCGTCCTGTGCATGGAGCCGGACCACGTCGATGAAGTCCTTGGCGGTCAGGGTGGCCAGATCGCGCTGGTAGTGGATGACGCTGTCGTACACCGGAACGGTGCCGATCATGGCGGGGCACTCGCTGGTGAGCTTCCGGCGGAAGGGCTGGGTGTTGCCGTGGGAGGACAGGTCCATGATGGCCTCCGCGCCCATGTGAACGGCGGTCATCACTTTCTGCATTTCCACGTCGTAGTCCTTGCAGTCCCGGGAGACGCCCAGGTTGACGTTGATCTTGGTGCGCAGCATCGAGCCCACGCCGTTGGGGTCGATGCAGGTGTGAAGCTTGTTAGCGCAGATGACCACCTGGCCCTTGGCGACCAGATCCCGGATTTCCTCCTCGGTGCGGTATTCCTTGGAGGCGACGGCTTTCATTTCAGGGGTGATGATGCCGCGCCGGGCGGCGTCCATCTGGGTGGTGTAATTTCTCATTGGGTTGCCTTCCTTTCAGACATTCAGAGTGTTCTTATTCCATGCTTTCTGCAAACGTTCCCCGCAGGTCAAATCCGTGGTGCAGCGGGCCGCTGCCCTTGCCCAGATCCAGCATGGCGGCCAGCGCGCCGGACAGGTAATCCTTGGCCCGGCGGATGGAATCCTCCAGGGAATAGCCCTTGGCCAGGTTGGAGGCGATGGCAGAGGAGAGGGTGCAGCCGGTGCCGTGGGTGTTGGGGTTGGCGATGCGCTTGCCCTGGAACCAGACCGCCCCGCTGCCGCTGTACAGCAGGTCGTTGGCGTCGTTGATGCTGTGGCCGCCCTTCACCAGGACGGCGCAGCCAAAGGCCTCATGCAGGGCTTTGCCGGCCTGCTCCATCCCGGCCTCATCCCGGATGGACAGGCCCGACAGGGCCTCCGCCTCGGGGATGTTGGGGGTGATGACGGTGGCCATGGGCAGCAGAAGCTTCTTGAGGGTGGCGACGGCATCGTTTTCCATCAGGGCCGAACCGCTGGTGGCCACCATCACCGGGTCCACCACCAGGTTCTGGGCCTGGTAATGGCTCAGCCGCTGGGCGATCACCTGGATCAGGGCCGCAGAGGATACCATCCCGATCTTGACGGCGTCCGGCCGGATGTCGTCAAAGACCATGTCGATCTGCTGCTGCAAAAACGCCGGCGTCACCTCCGAGATCCCCGTCACACCGGTGGTGTTCTGGGCGGTCAGGGCGGTGATGGCGCTCATCCCATAGACTCCGTTCATGGTCATGGTTTTGAGATCAGCCTGAATGCCGGCGCCTCCGCTGCAGTCGCTGCCTGCAATGGTCAATGCTGTCTTGAGTTTCATGATGTGGTTCTCCTTTCGGGTTCAGCATTGTTTTCTAAAGCGGCAAAAGGTGGTGCCCCCAATGTGCCGCTGTGAATCCCCCGGCGGGGCCGGGAGCGATTCGTCCAAATGGGTCGGGCCTTATTGCCCGGTCACCATCCGGCGGGACAACTCCACCAGACGGGCGGTGGCCTGACCGGGGTCAGGTGCGCCGAAGATGGCCGAGACCACCGCGACGCCGTCCACCCCGCTGCCGCTCAGCTGCAGGATGTTGGCAGGGGAGATGCCGCCGATGGCCACGGTGGGCACATCCACCGCGTCGCAAATGGCCTTGAGGGTGTCAAAGGACATGGCCCCGGCGTCGGTCTTGGTGGAGGTGGAGAAAACCGCCCCCAGGCCCAGGTAGTCGGCTCCGTTGCGGACGGCTTCCAGCGCTTCCTCCACCGTGTGGGCCGACACACCGATCATCATGTCGTCACCCACCCGCTTGCGGACGTCCGAGGCGGCCATGTCATCCTGGCCCACGTGGACGCCGTCGGCGTGGCAGGCGATGGCAATATCCACGTTGTCGTTGACGATGAAGGGGACGTGATAGCGGTGGCACAGGTCGGCCATCTCCCGGGCCTCCTGCAGAAAGGCGGCCTCGTCCAGGTCCTTTTCCCGCAGCTGGATGCAGGTGGCGCCGTTTTGGAGGGCGGCCTCCACCTGTTGGGCCAGGGTCATTTGTCCGACCCAGGCCCGGTCGGTCACCGCGTAGACCAGCATGGTGTGTTTATCGCATTTCATAGCGTGCTCCTTGTTCCAGTGCTTCCGGCGTCAGGTTGTACATGGCGTCGATGATGTAGGTTCGATAGCTGGCGTTGCCGTCCAGCGGGGACAGACGGGCGTGGGCGATTTCGCCGCACAGGCCCATGGCGCAGACAGCCGCCGCTGCGGCTGTCAGGGGATCGTCGGGGTTGGCGGCCAGATAGGCCGCTGTCACGGCGGACAGCTGACAGCCGGTGCCGGTGACCCGGCTCATGTCGGGGTGTCCGTTGTAGATGCAGAAAACACGGTCGGGGTCGGCCACCAGGTCGATGGCCCCGGTGATGGCCAGAACGGCGCCACACCGGGCCGAAAATTCCCGGGCAAAGGCGGCCATCTGGTCCAGATTCTCCGGGGTAACCCGGTCGGCCAGATCGGCGTCCACCCCTTTGGTGCTGCCGCTGCCCAGAGCCAGGGTTTTGATCTCGGAGATATTGCCCCGGACCACCGTGGGCCTGACCTCCTCCAGCAGCCGGAGGGCGGTGGAGGTCCGCAGAGCGGACGCGCCGGCTCCCACCGGGTCCAGTACCACCGGATGGCCCAGCTCCTTGGCCCGCCGCCCGGCGGCCAGCATGGCGGGAATGGTGCGCTGGTTGAGGGTGCCGATGTTGAGGTTTAACCCGCTGCACAGGGCCGTGATTTCCTCTGCTTCGCCGATATCATCGGCCATGATGGGGCTGCCGCCGCAGGCCAGCAGAATGTTGGCGCAGTCGTTGACGGTGACGTAGTTGGTGATGTTGTGGATCAGGGGCGTTTTGGCCCGCACATTGGCTGCGATTTCCTGAAACATGAAGGTTTCCTCCTGTTATGCTTTGCCCCGCAGGGTGGCCTGTACCTGCGCCCAGACGCCGGTATCCCGCAGCGCATAGAGGATGATGCCCGAGAGGATGGCGCCGCCGGCGGTGGACACCAGGAAGGGGATGATGTAGGCATAGAAGGCGATGCTGCCGGCGCTCTGGCCCATCAGCAGGATGGCCACCGGATAGGCGCACAGGCCGCCCAGAACGGCGGTGCCGAACACTTCAGCCAGCAGGGTGGGCAGCAGGGCCTTGGTTTTCCAGTAGACCAGGCCGCACAGCAGCGCGCCGATCATGCTGCCGGGGAAGGCCATCAGGCTGCCCAGGCCCAGCAGATTCCGCAGAAGGCTGGCGACAAAGGCCACCGCAATGCCATACTGGGGCCCCAGGAGCACGGCGCAGAGAATGTTCACCATGTGCTGGACGGGGGCGCATTTGCTGCCGAATACCGGGAAAGAAAACAGGCTGCCCACCACGGCGACGGCGCACAGGATGCTGGCGACAGTGAGCTTGTGAACGTTGGTCTTTTTCATAATAGATCCTCCTCTGAGATGCAATGTGAGAAACGGCGGTTCCAGCGACGTTTCCCATGGGTGAAATGGGTAAACTTTGCCCATAAAAGGTCGGTCGAAGCTTGCTGGCTTCCTCTCACGCCGGAACACGGCTTCCCATCGCTGTACTACAAGACCCAAGGCGCTCCCCTTGGTCCGCCGCGGCCGGGCCGCGGATTCCGTCTCTCTCAGCCTCCTCCCGGAAGAAAATAAAAAAATCGGAGACGCCTGACTTGGCATCTCCGAAAAAGAAAGCGTTGTTTTCCCTACGTTGGCATTATCCAAATCAGGTTTACGGGTCGAAGGTCACACCTTCCTCTCAGCCTGTTTACAAGCTCCCCAGTATGTGGTTTTTGGACAGGGAAACGCGCTTTTTTGTCTGCGGCTTGATAAAAATAAACGCAGGCAGGATGCTTTTTGCGCCAAAGATGGGCGCGGCCCTTGTCGGGTTACAGTATAGCGCGAATCGCGCCCCTTGTCAATACAATGTCAAACGGTGCGGGAAGAGGGGAGGCCCGGTCCGTCCGGGAACCGGTAAACCTGTATCCGATCGAAGCGGTTGTTTTCGGTGTAATAGACTGCCTGTTCCCGGACCGAATAGACAAAGGAAACCCGTGTGGCCCAGATGCCCTCCTGATGGACCTCCTCCAGCAGGGCCAGGCCGTCCCGAACCGAAAAGCCGGCGCTGCTGCCCTTCAGCAGCTGTTCGGCCCGCTGATAGCGGTCGTCCCCCGGCAACGCGAAGGGAGCGGTGCTTGCCGGATCCAGCAGGGAAGCGTTGGCCATCAGGGAATAGGGGGCGTATTCTGCCCGCCAGCCGATGCCCGGCTCAACAATCAATACCCGCCCCTGGCGGTCGGACAGCATGGCCTGCATGGTGGCGTCGGGAGCGTAGACAATCCGGTGGGTCTGGACCAGGGCCAGAGCTTGGTCAAAGGTGATTTCCGCCCGGATGAACCGCTCGGTCAGGTCGGCGATGGTCAGACAGTCGGGCCCTTCCCGGTAGGCCCCGGCAGGGTTGCCGTGGACGTATAGAAGGGTGCCCGCATTGCCGTTCCGGTGAACGCCGTGGTAGGAGTGGCGGACTCCGTCGGGGCGAAGAATGCCGATGAAAAAGCGGTCATTTTCCAGGACCACCTGGTGGTCCCAGACGGCCAGATCAATTTCGAAGTTGAAGCCGGTGATGATGTCATCCCCGCGGTGAAGAAAACGTGTGCACATAGATGGTGTCCTCCGGTTGTTTGGATGGTCTCAGGATACCGCAAAGAGCGGGGAATTTTCATCCACCGGATGATGCAGAACCGTTTTGTGCACACGAAAAGGGGCCGCTGCGCAGCGGCCCCCGGAAGATTATTTGTGATAGATGATTTTGCGGATGGCGGAGAGCGACAGACTGTAGCGGTCTGCCAGCTGCTCCATGGATGTGCCTTCCCGATAGGCCCGGCGGATCTGCCGGTTACGGCGTTCCAGCTCCTGGCGGTAGCCGGACACCTCACCCCAGCGCTTGGGCTGGGCGGCATCGGCGGGAATGTACAGATAGCCGCCCTGAATGTACCGCTGCAGCTCCCGGACAAGGGATTCGGGAAGGAGGTTTTTGGCGTTGACGTATTTCATATGCGGGCTTTCCTCCTTGCAGATGCATCAGGCAGCAAAGCCAGCAAAAGTTCACTGCGACAGCCGTTACTCCATGCAAAGGTCGCAGCACACTGGCTTTGCATGGAGCCCGTCTTGGTTGAGTTTGGTCATACCATCCCTTCTTTCCTGAATGACCGGGTGAAGCGGGGCAGACTTCAAGGAATGCCCCGCGGGAAAACGTGAAAAGTCTTACCGGAACACCTGCACCGAAATCCGGGTCAGATAGCCGGAAGGGTCCGCCATGGACACCTCATCCAGCACCGCTTCCTTGTAGCAGAAGGCCCCGGGGCGAAGGTGATTTTGGGCCAGATATTCCTGCAGCAGCCGGAACGCCGGGGCGGCGTTGTAGTAATCCCCGGCCAGATAGGTCACGGCATATTCGCCCGCCGGCTTCTGGTGACAGGGATGCCCTTTGGGCTCGTCCACTACCTTGGTGAAAAAGTGGGAGTAGCACCCCCACTGCTCCCGGGCCAGGAACTCGGTGGAAACCATGGCCCCGTAGGGATGGCCGGCGTTCAGCCGGTGGCGGCTGCAGTAGCCGATGTGGCTGCACAGGGCGGCAAAAACCTGGTCGTGGTCGTCGGTGTTGATGGGCGGGCTGACGACCAGATACTCGGCGGGCAGCTGTTCCAGCCCCACACTGCCGATGTGGGCGGTGACCTGGGGCTGACGGCTCAGGTCCACCAGCCCCAGCTTGTTGTCGATGACCTGCTCAATCCGGCGGAGCTTTTCCAGCTCCTGCTGGACCTTCAGTTTCTGCTGGCCCAGCAGCTGCTGCAGGGCCTCGGGGCTGCGGTGGTCGATGTAGCTGCGGATCTCCTTGAGAGGCATCCCGATTTCCTGCAAACACCGGATGGTGAAAAACAGGTCGCACTGGTTTTCGCTGTAGTAGCGGTAGCCGTTTTCGTCGGTGAACGCGGGCCGAAACAGCCCGATTTCGTCGTAATAGAGCAGGGTCCGCTTGTTGGTATTGCATAAACGGGCGAACTCGCCTGTATTTATACATGGATTTGGATTTTTCTGCATAAATATACAACTTTCCTCTTGACTGTAACGTTACGTTACACCCTATTATAATGACATCGTGTCGAAAGATCAAGGAGGAAGACCACTATGCCTAAACTGAGTGACCGCGTCGGGACTTTTACGGATTCCGTCATCCGCCGTATGACCCGAATCAGCGATGAATATGGAGCCATCAACCTTTCCCAGGGATTTCCGGATTTTGATCCCCCGAAGGAAATTCTGGACACTCTGGCCAAGGTGGCCTATGAGGGCCCCCATCAGTATTCGGTGACCTATGGCGCCGAGAATTTCCGCGAGGCCCTGGCCAAAAAGCAGGGCCGTGCCATTGGCCGGACCATCGACCCGGACAAGGAAATCGTGGTGACCTGCGGCGGCACCGAGTCCATGATGTGCGCCGTCATGACCATCTGCAACCCCGGCGACAAGATCATCGTCTTTTCGCCCTTCTACGAGAACTACGGCGCCGACGCCATCCTGTCGGGCGCAGAGCCCATTTATGTGCCTCTGGTGCCGCCGGAGTACAACTTTGACTTGTCCCTGATCGAGGACGGCTTCCGCCAGGGTGCCAAGGGCATCATCGTCTGCAACCCCTCCAACCCCTGCGGCAAGGTGTTCACCCGGGAGGAGCTGATGGGCATTGGCCAGCTGGCTCTGCAGTACGACGCCTTTGTCATCACCGACGAGGTGTATGAGCACATGGTCTACGCCCCCAACCACCATGTCTGCATGGCATCGCTGCCGGGGATGTATGAGCACACCATCACCTGCAATTCTCTGTCCAAGACCTATTCCATCACCGGCTGGCGCCTGGGCTACCTGATCGGACCCGAAGAAGTGGTGGAGGGCGCCAAGAAGGTCCATGACTTCCTGACGGTGGGGGCTCCTGCACCCCTGCAGGAGGCAGCCGTGGTGGGCCTGAACTTTCCCCAGTCCTATTACGATGGCCTGCTGGACCTCTACACCCGCAAGCGCAGCCGCTTCCTGGACGGGCTGGACAAAATCGGCCTCAAGCACAATATCCCCGAGGGAACCTATTTCGTGATGGTGGACATTCAGGACTTTTTGAATCTGCCCCAGTTCGCCGGATACAGTGACCTGGAATTCTGCGAGTGGATGATCCGGGAGATCGGCGTGGCGGCGGTGCCGGGTTCCAGTTTCTTCCGTGAGCCGGTCAACAACCTGATCCGCCTGCACTTTGCCCGCTCGGAGGAGACCATCGACGAGGCCATCCGCCGCCTGAGCCGGATGGCGGAGCTGCTCAAGTAAACGGCAGGGAAGGGGAGGACCTATGTCTGCAACAACCTATTTTGCAAATTATACCATCGGCCCCGACGCCTACGACGCCGTGCCCCAGGTGTGCAAGCTGTACGGCTGCCGCGCCCTGCTGATCGGCGGACCCAAGGCCATGGAGGCGGCGGCCCCTGCTCTGCGGCAGGCCCTGGAGGGCAGCGGTCTGGAAATCGTGGCCCAGGAGGTCTTTGGAACCGACTGCACCGTCAGCCGGATGGAAGCGCTGGCCGCTCTGGCCAAGGAACGGGGCGCGGAAATGGTCTTTGGCATGGGCGGCGGAAAGGCGCTGGACACCGCCAAAGGCGCCGCCTGGCGGGCCGGACTGCCGGTGTTCACGTTCCCCACCATCGCGGCCACCTGCGCCGGCACCACCGCCCTGTCGGTGGTGTACCGGGAGGACGGCAGCTTTGACCACTTCGATTACTTTGACCGTCCGGCCATCCACTGCTTTATTCATACCGGCGTCATCGCGGCGGCGCCCGCCTGCTATCTGCGGGCCGGCATGGGGGATACCCTGGGCAAATATTATGAGTGCCAGTTCTCCTCCCGGGGCGAGTCTCTGCCCCACAGCTCGGCCCTGGCCCGGTCCATCAGCGGAATGTGCTGTTTCCCGCTGCTGGAACACGGCGCGGCCGCCATGGCCGACTGCCAGGCCAACCGGGTCACCCCGGCGCTGGAGGAGGCAGTCCTGGCCAATGTGGTGAGCACCGGCCTGGTGTCCCTGCTGGTGGATGAAAACTACAACGGCGCGGTGGCTCACTCGGTGTATTACGGCCTGGTGCTGCTGCCCGGCTTCGAGGAGGCTTATCTCCACGGGGACGTGGTGGCTTACGGCGTGCTGGTGCAGCTGGCTCTGGACGGTCAGACCGATGAGCTGAAGAAGATCCGCCGGTTTATGGACGATCTGGGCATTCCCGCCACCCTGGGCCAGATGAATGTTCCTCTGGACCGCAGCGTGCTGGAACCGGTGCTGACCGAGGCCGTTCACAGCCCCGACATGGAGCACATCCCGTACCCCGTCACCGAAGATATGCTGTTTGAGGCCATGCAGCGGGTGGAAGCGCTGTAACCCCGGCGTCTGGATTGATTTGTGAGGAGTGAGAAAGTTATGACCAAATCCACTGCCGTCAATCCCAAAAACCTGCTCAAGTTTATTCTTGGGTCGGCGTTTGGCGTATTGATGTTTCTGGTGCCGATTCCCCAGGGAGATTCCTTCACCACACTGCTGGACTTCCTCAAGACCGGACTGAAAAACCTGATGGGCGTCAGCATGAACTACATCATTGTGGGCATCCTGGTGGTGTCGGCGGTGATGGGCGTGATCGACATGGTGTTCAAGCCCGATTTCATCCGCAAAAACACCTACCTGAGCAAGGCGTTCCACACCACCCCCTTCTATCTGGGGTCCAAAATTCTGGGCGCCATCTTTGCCTGCATGATTGTCTTTGGCTTTGGCCCTGAGGCGGTGACCTCGGCGGACACCGGCGTCACCATGCTGGACCTGTGCAACACCCTGCTGTGCATTGTGGCGTCCTTCAGCTTCATTCTGCCGTTTTTGACCGACTGCGGTATCATGGAGTTTCTGGGCGTCCTGCTGCGGCCGGTGGTGCGGCCCCTGTTCCATGTGCCGGGCCGCGCTTCGGTGGACCTGATTGCCTCCTGGTTCGGCGCGTCCAACGCCGCCGTCATCCTGACCCGTGAGCAGTACATGAAGGGCTTCTACACCAAGCGGGAGGCCGGTTACATCATGACCAACTTCTCGCTGGTGTCCATTCCGTTCTGCCTGATGATCGCCAACACGGTGAACGTCAGCCACCTGTTCCCGTCCTTCTATCTGTGCATCTGCCTGGTGGGCATCATTCTGGCGGTCATCGGCATCCGTATCCCGCCCATCAGCACCATTCCCGACACCTATCAGGAGAAGACCGGCAAGCAGATCAACGAGGACCTGCCTGAAAACACCAAGCTGCTGCCCTATGCGCTGGAGATGAGCTGCCAGCGGGCTGAGAAGTTCACTCTGAGCAAAATTCTCTCCAGCGGCATGGAAGTCGTGGTGGGCATGTTCTTTGACCTGGTGCCGGTAGTCATGGCCTGGGGCATGGTGGCCCTGATGATCGCCACCTACACCCCGGTGTTCCAGTGGATTTCCTATCCCATCGGGCTGTATCTGCAGCTGTTCGGGGTAGAGGAGGCCTTTGCAGTGGCCCCGGCGGCCCTCATCGGCTTCACCGATATGTTCATCCCCGCCCTGCTGATCACCGGTGTGGAATCGGTCAAGACCCGCTTCATCATCGGCGTGCTGTCCCTGGTGCAGATCATCTACATGACCGAGGTGGGCGCCATCATCATCAAGAGCGAGATCCCCCTCAACTTCTGGAAGCTGCTCATCATCTTCCTGGAGCGCACCCTCATCGCCATTCCGCTGATTGTCCTGTTTGCCAACCTGTTCCTGTAACAGAAAATGCATTCACGCGAAACCGCTCCCGCCTGCCGGGGGCGGTTTTCTATTGGAAAAGAGCGGTGTTGTGAAACGACACCGGCTCTGCTATAATAACTCCAGGAAGCTCTGCCCCGGGCCAAAGCACAGACGAAAAGGAGGCGTTTGCCGCCCGGGACAGGGGAGAGACAACATACAACGCAAAGATAAAAACGCAACGTGCGGCCCCGCCGCACCAGAGCCGGTAGGTAGCCCGGCCGTCCCGCCCGGTGGGCGGGGTAAGTAACCTGCCCCTCCGGGTTGTCCGTTCTTTGTTCATCGCAATCGTTTCAGGAGGGATTGTCATGAGCACAGGAACCAGCAGACTGACGGTGTACTTTGAGGAACCGTTCTGGGTGGGCGTCTTTGAGCGCCTGGAGGACGGCAGATTGTCGGCGGCCAAGGTGACCTTTGGGGCAGAACCCCGGGACGGGGAAATCTATGAGCTGATTCTCCGGCAGTACCATGCCTTAACCTTTGGGCCGGCGGTGCCGGCAGCGGAGAAAGCCGCTTCCAGAAACCCCAAGCGGGTGCAGCGGGAGGTCAAACGGCAGCTGCAGGACCGCGGCGTGGGCACAAAGTCCCAGCAGGCCCTGAAATTGCAGCAGGAGCAGAACAAACAGCTCCGGCAGACCCGGCAGCGCGCCCAAAAAGAGGCGGAGGCAGAGTGAACCGGTCCAAATTGTGTGGACAGTACAAAAAAGCCCCAAGTGTAGGAGATTAGGATTCAGCAGGAGTGGCGGAGCGTTAGCGGAGCCACTCCTGCTTTCGTTTGGATTCGCTCGTGGTTATAAAACTGGATGTATCGTAAGCGCCTCACGAAGCGGCGTACTTGCTAAACCCAGTCTCACAGTGAGAGAATTATTCCATGTAGTGGGCGTGTATTTTTGAGACCACTCTTAAAAATACACGGCCTCGGTGAGAAACCCCGCAGAGGAGGCAACCATGGAAAAGAGAGCAATGGCAGTTCGGGAAGAACAATGGATTCAAACCATCGCCGCTGCAAAACAGAGCGGCCAGCCCATCAAAGTCTGGTGTGCAGAACATGGCGTTCCTTTGTCCAGCTTTTACAAGTGGCAGCGGAAAATGAGAGATAGCCTGCTGACCAAAGAAAAGGCTGAAATTCAATTTCAGGAGCTGGAAGTACCGCAGAATATATGTGGTCCTGCAACTTCAGATCGAATCCTCTTACATATCCAGGATATCCTGGTAGAGCTTCCAGCAGGCGCAAGCGCAGAACAGATCAGCGCAGTCGTTCGAGGAATCCGACATGCTGGGTGACATCAGCCGGGTAGATCATATCTATCTGGCCTGTGGATATACCGACCTACGGCGCGGGATAGACGGATTGGCGCAGATCGTGCAGCAGCAGTTTGAGCTGGACCCGTTTTCCAACAGCCTGTTTTTGTTTTGCGGCAAACGGCGGGATCGAATCAAGGCCCTGCTGTGGGAGGGGGATGGCTTTGTTCTGCTGTATAAGCGAATGGAAAATGGCGGAGGTTTTCAATGGCCCCGCAGCTGTGCCGAGATGCGAAGTCTGAGCTGGCAGGAATTCCGGTGGCTGACCGAAGGCCTTTCCATTGACCAGCCTAAAGCAAACAAGAGGATGGAACGTTGCGTTTTGTGAGGTAAAGTTTTCCACAAAAAATCAGGCCGTTTTTGCAGCAGACCTCATAGAATTTTTGCAGGAAGTTCTCTACACAGACAGCTCGCGCTGCGAGCTGTTTTGCTGTATAATG